>CAJOOE010000131.1 GCA_905236145.1 uncultured Selenomonadaceae bacterium | reverse complement strand
TCACTTGGCAAAAGAAAAACTTGCTGACAAGAAACTTGCACGAAGCAAAGAATACGAAAAACTTAAGGAAAACTTGAAAAACCGATTCGTAAGTTCCGCTCACATCATGTTCGGGCGTTCAATCAGCGAACTTCCGAAAAACGAAATTTACAAGACGGTTGCGGCGGTTGCCCGTCAAGTCATTTCCGAAAACTGGATTAAAACCAACAAGGCTTACATGGATCGTCAAGTCAAACAGGTTTATTATTTCTCCATCGAATTTTTGATGGGCAGACTTTTGAAGTCGAATTTGATAAATCTCGGAATTGACGACGCTTTCCGCGAAGTTTTGGAAGAAATGGATTTAAATCTCGACGACATTATCGAAGAAGAACCGGATGCGGGTCTCGGAAACGGCGGCTTGGGACGCTTGGCGGCTTGCTTTATCGACTCTATGGCGGCTCACCGTCTGCCGGGTCACGGCTGCAGTATTCGTTATCAGTACGGACTTTTCGAGCAGAAGATTATTCAGGGTCAACAGGTCGAAATTCCGGACAACTGGCTCCGCGACGGTTTCGCTTGGGAATATCGTAAACCGGACAAGGCCATCAATGTCAAATTTAACGGCAACGCTTACATGAAAGAACAGCCGGACGGCTCTTTGAAACTTGTCCACGAAAATGCCATGACGGTCATGGCGGTTCCCTACGACGTTCCGATCGTCGGCTATCACAACAGAACGGTTAATACTCTGCGTCTTTGGAATGCGGAAGTAAACCGCGACTTTTCGGATTACGGAATGTTGACGCATGATCAAATGCGGGCGAAGAACGATTACAGAAATTTCGTCGAAAGTATTACAAATTACCTCTATCCGGACGACAGTTCAAACGAAGGCAAGCGTATGCGTCTGATTCAGGAATACTTCCTTGTATCTGCGGGTACTCAAAGTATCGTTCGTCACTATCTGCGTACCGGAATGAATATCCGCGAATTTGACAAGAAAATCGCAATTCACATCAACGACACTCATCCGGCACTTTGCGTCGCGGAACTTATGAGAATTTTTGTTGACGAATGTGGTCTTGAATGGGACGAGGCTTGGACAATCACACGCGGCACGGTTGCTTACACCAACCATACAATTTTGCCGGAGGCTCTCGAAACTTGGCCGGTCGATATGTTCCGCACACTCCTTCCGCGTATTTACATGGTCATTGACGAAATTAACCGTCGCCATGTCGAATATGTGAAGGCACGTTTCCCGGACAACGTGGACAAACTCCGGGCAATGTCGATTATCGAAAACGGTGCCGTTCACATGGCACGCCTTGCAATAGTCGGTTCCCACTCGGTCAACGGCGTTGCAAGAATACACTCCGATATTTTGAAGTCAACCACTCTGCACGACTTCTATGAATATTGGCCGAGAATGTTTAACAACAAGACAAACGGAATTACTCATCGCCGCTGGCTCATGGGAGCCAATCCGGAACTTGCGGATTTGATTGACGAAACAATCGGCAGCAGAATTTGGCACAGACATCCGGAGCAACTCGACATTTTGAATGAGGCGGTTGACGACAGAAAATTCCTTGAAGGTATCGAAAAAATTAAGCGTATCCGCAAGGCGGCTCTTGCCGATTACGTCAAGAAACACAACCATATTGAAGTGGATCCGGATACTCTGTTTGATATTCAGGTCAAGCGTATCCACTCGTACAAACGCCAACTCATGAACATCTTGCACATCATGTGGCAGTATGAGAAGATCAAGAGCGATCCCAGTTATAAACCGTTGCCGACAACTTACTTCTTCGGCGGAAAAGCGGCTCCCGGCTACTATATTGCGAAGGAAACGATTAAACTGATAAATGCCGTCGCGGACAAAGTCAACAACGACCCTTCGATCAACGGACTTTTGAAAGTCGTGTTTATCGAAAACTTCGGCGTATCAATCGGCGAAATTGTTTACCCGGCGGCTGACGTGAGCGAACAGATTTCCACAGCGTCGAAAGAGGCATCCGGTACCGGCAACATGAAGTTTATGATGAACGGTGCGATAACTTTGGGAACTCTTGACGGCGCGAATGTTGAGATTCGCGAGGCTGTCGGCGATGACAACATTGTAATTTTCGGACTCAAAGCCGGCGAAGTTTTGCGTTTCTACGAAACCGGAACTTATTCCGCCTGGAACGAGTTTAACCAAAATGAAAATGTTCGCCTTGTCCTCAACAAATTGACCGACGGAAGTTACGGCTGGTTCCAATCTCTGCGTGATTATTTCATTCAGGGAAATGACGAGTTCTTTATTTTGAAGGACTTCAATGCGTATATCGACGCTCATGCGGAGATTTATGCACGTTACGCGAACAGACAGGGCTGGCTCAGATCCGCAGCGGTCAACATTGCAAATTCCGGTCGGTTCTCCTCAGACAGAACGATTGACGAATATGCAAACGATATTTGGAAAATTACACCTTGCGTGGTTCAGTAAACAAGAAAATAATTTTGTTCGGCGGGAGATTAAAAAAAATTTCCCGACCGGGCATTGAAGGATAAAAAATTTTTTGCACAGCGATGAAAAAGGAAGGTGATTCGGTGAAAACTTCCGACCTTGACGAATACGGACTCTATCTTTTCCATCAAGGCACAAATTATCATGCTTATGAAATGTTCGGTGCTCACTTTACGGAGGAAGACGGCAAAACCGGCGTTCGGTTTGCGGTTTGGGCCAAAAATGCAAAATCCGTCAGCGTCGTGGGCGATTTTAACGGCTGGGATACAAGGGTAAATGTCATGTCCCGCCTGGACGACGGCGAAACTTGGTCAATATTTATCGAAGGCTTGAAACCCGGAGATTTGTATAAATATGCCATTGAGCCGCGTTGGGGCGGTCCGCACATTTTGAAGGCCGATCCTTACGGATTTTATGCGGAGAAAAAACCTGCCACCGCCTCACGCCTTTACAACCTCGAAAATTACGAATGGGGCGACGGGGATTATATGGCGGTAAAGCAGCATGAATCTTCCTATTCGCGACCGATGTTGATTTATGAAGTTCATGCCGGATCATGGAAGAGAAACGAAAACGGCGAGTATTTGACTTACAGGGAACTTGCCGACGAATTGATTTCCTACGTCAGGGACATGAATTACACGCATATTGAATTTATGCCGCTGACCGAACATCCTTTTGACGGCTCATGGGGTTATCAGACTACCGGTTACTATGCGGTTACAAGTCGTTACGGCACTCCGGACGATTTCCGCTATTTCGTGGAAACCGCTCACAAAAACGGAATCGGTATAATAATGGATTGGGTTCCGGGACATTTTTGCAAGGACAATCAGGGCTTGCGGGAATTTGACGGGACGAATCTTTACGAATCGGACAATCCGCAACTTGCCGACAACAAAGGCTGGGGAACGATAAATTTTGATTACGGGCGAACGGAAGTTCAGAGTTTTCTGATTTCAAACGCGATTTTCTGGTTTGACGAATATCATATTGACGGGATGCGGATTGACGGCGTTGCAAATATGCTCTATCTCGACTTCGGACGCGAAGAGGGAGAGTGGTCTCCGAATAAATTCGGCGACAAGGGGAATTTGGAGGCCATAGACCTTCTCAAAAGATTGAATGAGGCGGTTTTCAAATATCACCCGCAAGCGTTGATGATGGCGGAGGAATCTACCGATTGGCCGCTGATCTCAAAACCGGTTTATATGGGCGGAATGGGTTTCAATTACAAATGGAATATGGGCTGGATGAACGATATGCTCAAATACATAAGTCTGGATCCGATTTATCGCAAATGGAATCACGACAAAGTAACGTTTTCGTTCATGTACGCCTTTTCGGAAAATTTCATTTTGCCCTTGAGTCATGATGAAGTCGTTCACGGAAAATGTTCGTTGATTGAGAAGATGCCGGGCGAGTATCTGCAGAAATTTGCCGGACTTCGCGGATTTTACGGATACTGGATGGCTCATCCCGGAAAAAAACTTTTGTTTATGGGCGGGGAATACGCTCAGTTTGTCGAATGGAATGAAAATAAAAGTTTGGAATGGTTTTTGCCCGAGCAGTATGAGAAACACGCTCAAATGCAGGAATATTCGCGGGCTTTGAATAAATTCTACTTGGACAACAAAGCATTTTGGCAAGTCGATTTCGATTGGAACGGATTTCAGTGGATTGACTGCAACGACAATCAAAACAGCGTCGTTTCTTTCATCAGAAAGGCGAAAAATGAAAATGATTATGTCATTGCCGTCTGCAATTTCACTCCGGAAGTCCGGGAAAATTACAGGATCGGCGTACCGGATAAAGGTGCTTATATTGAAGTTTTCAACTCCGACGATGAAAAATTCGGCGGCAGCGGCGTGAAAAATTCCGGCGAAATTTTATCGAAAGACGAGTCTTGGCACAATCGTGCTCAGTCAATCGAAATTACTGTTCCGCCTTTGGCAACGATTTATTTGAAGTACAAGCGTTGAAAAAAAATTATGGCTATCGAATGGACTAAGGTAATTGATCCGCCTCCGGGCGAATTACCGACAAAAAAGAAAAAGAAAAAAGTCGTCGAAGAAAATCCCGACAAACCGAAACGCGGTCGCGGCAGACCGAAAATTCCGGAGGAAATAAAAGCCGCAAGACGTGCCCTTCGGGCTGAGG
>CAJOOE010000130.1 GCA_905236145.1 uncultured Selenomonadaceae bacterium | reverse complement strand
GGGGCGAAAACGTTGATAGCCGTAACGAATTGCCAAATCTCCGAGTCCGCCGCCGCCAATCGCTCCCGCCATTGCAGATTCTCCGACAAGTGCAATTATAACCGTCGTGAGCTGTGAAACTATTCCGGGCATTGCTTCAGGTAACAAAACTTTTGTAATAATTTGCGTCGGAGTTGCTCCCATTGAAAGTGCCGCCTCAACCAATCCTGCGGGAACTTCTTTTAATGACGTTTCGACTTGCCGACCTATGAACGGAATCGACGCAATTACAAGAGGAACTATCGCCGCCGTTGTTCCTATTGCCGAGCCGACCAAAAATCTTGTCAGCGGAATTATCGCCACCATCAAAATTATAAAGGGAATCGAACGGATCGCATTTACAATCGAGCCGACCGTCCGGTTGAGTACCGGGCTTTCCAAAATTTGCCCCTTTGAAGTCGTGTGCAAGAGAACGCCCAAAGGCACGCCCAAAATTGTCGCCGTAAACATTGAAACGGCGACCATGTAAACTGTTTCGCCCAACGCCTTAGTCAGGAGCGGCATTATTTCTGCGAACATATCCTATCACCTCCACGCGAACATCTTTCCCGCCGAGAAAATCCAGAGCGTTTTTTATCGGAACTTCCCCGCCGCTCAACCCGACAATCATTCTGCCGAAAGGTACGCCGTGAATTTCGTCCAAATTTCCGAAAAGCATCGTACATTCCAGCCCCCTGCAGGTACGAATCATTTCAGCCAAGACCGGATCGTCCGCAGACTCTCCCAAAAATATCAGCCGGAGAAGCAAAAGACTTCCCGGGGTTTTTTCCCGTGAAATTTCGTTTCCGCGAAAAGCCGCCGGCAATTCATTTGACAAAAGTACGCTGATAAATTCCTTCGTTATTTCGTGTTGCGGATTTGTGAACACGTCCAGAACGTCGCCCTGCTCCGCAATTACTCCGTCCGAAATTACCGCGACTTTGTCGCAAATTTCTTTTATTACCTGCATTTCGTGCGTTATTACGACGACGGTCAGGGAAAGTTTTTTGTTTATCTCTTTTATCAGTGCCAAAATTGATTTGGTGGTCTGCGGATCAAGTGCGCTTGTCGCCTCGTCGCAGAGTAAAATTTTCGGATCGCTTGCCAATGCCCTTGCAATTCCGACACGCTGTTTTTGACCGCCGGAAAGTTGGGAAGGATATTGCCCGGCTTTATCGGCAAGACCGACGAGTTTCAAAAGCGGCATAACTTTTTTTTCGATTTCGTCATCGGAAGTCCCGGAGAGTTTCAGCGGGAAAGCCGCATTTTCATAAACCGTCGCGGAACTCAAAAGATTGAAGTGTTGAAAAATCATGCCGATTTCTTTTCTAGCGTCGCGAAGTTGACTTTCGTTTAATTCGGTCATTTCCAGTCCGTCAACCGAAACTTTTCCGGCTGTCGGGCGTTCGAGCATATTTATACAGCGGACGAGCGTGGATTTTCCCGCACCGCTCAATCCGATTATCCCGAAAATTTCGCCGCGTTTTATCTCCAAGTCTATCCCCTTGAGTGCGACAACGCCGCCGGGATAAATTTTTTCTATGTGAGAAAGTTTTATCATTCTTTACCCTCTTTCCCCGTTTCTCCGGTTCCCTAATTTACGCCGAACCATTCCATTACCTCTTGCGTCGAACCCTTCAAACAAAATAAAATCGTCCTGTCGCCGGGCATTAAAATTGTATGACCGTTGGGAATTGCGGCGACATTGTTTCTGACGAAGGCACAGACAAGGCAGGACTTCGGCAAATTCACTTCCATCAATTTTTTTCCGGCAACTTCCGCACCTTCCCGGACAATGACTTCGACGGCCTCGGCTCTTGCACCTTCCAAAATTGAAACGCGGGCAACCCCTCCGCGTCGGACAAATGCCAAAACTTCACCGGCAGACAGGAGCCTTGCGGAAATGACGACGTCTATCCCGACTGTTTCAATTAAATCGGAATATTCCGTGCGATAAATCCTGACAACGGTTTTTTTCGCTCCCAAATGTTTCGCCAGAAGTGCGATCATCAAATTCAGCTTGTCATCCTCCGTCAGACAGACCACGACATCGGCGGCGGCAACTCCTTCCTGTTTCAGCAAATCTATATTCGTTCCGTCGCCGTTCAAGACAATGCTTTCGCCGGGCAAAATTCCGGCAATTTCCCGGCACACGTCCGGATTTTTTTCTATAATTTTTACATAAACGCCGACTTTGCCGAGCATCACGGCAAGAGTTCTGCCGATCCTGCCGGCTCCGATAATCATAACCCTTTCAAGTCTTTTTGAATCTTGCCGGACAAATTTTGAACTGAATTTTTCTATTGCGTCCGGAAATCCGATAAAGTAGGCGTTGTCCCCGATTTTAAAAACGTCGTCGCCGTGCGGGATAATCATTCGACGATCGCGAAAAATCAATCCCGCCAAAACTCCCGCCGGCAATTTCAATTTTTTCAGCGGAATATCCGGAAGTTTGCTGTCGGGCTTTATTTTCGCCTCAAACAATCTGACTTTTCCGTCCGCAAAATCGTCCACGTTCAAAGCGGCGGGGGTCATCAAAATCCGGAAAATTTCATTTGCCGCGATAAGTTCCGGATTTAACATCAAATCGGTATCGAAATTTTCCTTCAGATAATCGCCCGCCTCCGTCATAAATTCCATATCCCGGACGCGGGCTATCGTGTGTTTTATGCCGTGCTTTTTCGCCAAAATGCAGGCGATTAAATTTACTTCGTCAATTGAAGTAACCGCAATAAAAATATCCGCCCCTTCAACGTCCGGATCTTCCATTGTAACCGGGCTTGCACCGTTTGCGGTCATCGTTTGAACGTCCAAAGTATTTTTCACGGCGACAAGTTGACTTTCGTCCTTGTCAATCACTATTACTTCATGATTGTCCCGGCTCAAAAGATCCGCTATCGTGTAGCCCAATTTTCCCGCACCGACAATTACAACACGCATCAAAAATTATCTCCTCAAAAAATTTTTTTCAGTGAATGGATTTTTTCTTAAACCTGCCGCCGACAATGTCATGAACGACGTTGATTGTAACGAAAGCGTTTTCGTCTTTGTCCAAAACAATTTCTTTGAGTTTATCGACTTCCAGCCGGGTGACGACGCAATACAAAACTTCCTTGCTCTGACCGGTATAACCGCCGGCTCCGTGCAGAAGAGTTACCCCGCGTCCCAATCTGTCATTTAAAGCGGCGGTAATTTCGTAAGGCTCGTTTGTGACGATCATAACGGCGTAAGATTCGTCAAGACCTTTAATGGTAACGTCGATTGTCTTTGAAATGACATAGTAAGCAAAGAGGGAATACATGGCTTTGTCCCAGCCGTAAAGAAGTCCGGCACCGGAGAGAATGAAAAGATTTATAAACATTACGACTTCACCGACAGACCAAATTGACCGCCTGTCCATGATTATCGCGACAATTTCCGTGCCGTCCAGAGAGCCGCCCGCCCTCATGATAAGCCCCACGCCGATACCGTCTATAATTCCGCCGAAAATCGCGGCAAGAAAAGAATCGTCCGTGACTTTCGGAAATTCTCCCATGAACTCCGACCATAAACTCAAAAAGCAAATCGCAACGATCGTTGCAATAACAAAATTTTTTCCGATCTGCTTGTATCCCAAAAACAAAAAAGGAATATTGAACAGAATAAGAAAAACACCGAGCGACATACCGGAAACCGAGCTTGCCATAATTGACAGACCGACAACACCGCCGTCAATGACATTGTTGGGAATCAGGAAAAGTTCCAGACCGACCGACGCAATAATCGCACCGATACAAAGTTGCAAATATTTTCTGACATAAGCCGCAAAAGTTTTCCCGTGCCGAATTTTTATTGCTTTCTTGTTCACCGCGTCGGCGTGAGTTTTAACGTCTTTTTTTTCGGTCAAATCTTTTTCGGCGTTGTCTTTATTGTCAATTTCCTTTTTATCCGTCGAATCGGAATTTTTTTCTTCCATTAAACTTTGCCCCTCCGATTAAGATTTTCAACAAAACGCGGCAATATTTTTTTTGCCGCCGAACGTTTTTTATTTTAGTTTTGTCTGTGCCAAAAGTCAATATTGCGGCTTATATCCCCCGATTGAAATCGGGAGTTTTACGGCGTATTTTAAATAAAAATCACCGACTGCATTATACTACTTTTGTCAATGTATC
>CAJOOE010000129.1 GCA_905236145.1 uncultured Selenomonadaceae bacterium | reverse complement strand
TCCATTGAAAAACCTTTGTCGGCAAGTGCACCGATTTGCGACAACATTCTTGCGAAAACAGAAAGTTGCTCCAATGAAAATCTTTGACTTTCTATCGTGCTGCCGATTCCCTGCGACAAAGTCGCCTCCATGGAAAAAGATTGTTGCAAAATATTTCTCACGATTTCGCCGACTTCTTGCGGCATTTTGTTCATGCCGAGTTTTTCCTGCGTGGAAATTTTGGACAAAATCCCCGCCATGTCGTCAATCGCCGTTTTCAGGGCAACGTTGGTCTGCGGCTTAAAACCGCCGGACGAACCGCCGTCCTCTTTTCGCTGAACGCTGTCCGTACTTCCCGTCGGGCGTTGTTGCGTTACGGGGCGAATACCTATAACCCCTGCGTCCATCGGCATTTTATCTCAACTCCTTATTAAGGTGGAAAATTTTTTCCGGTTCCCTGATTCCCTGTTCCTCTAAAAATCAAAACCCGTCTGCCCGGATAACATTTCTTTGACCGGCGAAAAACTTTTCCGGTGTATCGGACAGAACCCGAATTTTTTTATCGCGTCAATGTGATCTTTCGTCCCGTAACCGCGATTGTGATTAAAGCCGTAAACCGGATAAATTTTGTCCCACTCGTCCGTCAATCTGTCGCGTGTGACTTTCGCAATTATTGACGCGGCGGCTATTGAGGCGGAAAGTGCATCGCCGTGAACTATCGACCGGGATTTTATTTCTTCGCCGAAACTTAATTTCATCGCGTCCGTCAAAACATATTCCGGGCGAACGGTCAAAGCGTTTACGGCAAGTTTCATTCCCTTCAAAGTCGCTTGATAAATGTTCAGCCTGTCGATTTCTTCAGGCGAAATTCTGACGCAGGAAACCGCAACCGCCGAACAAACTATTTCATAATAGAGCGACTCTCTTTTTTTTGCGGAAAGTTTTTTGGAGTCGTTAAGTCCGGCAATATATAAATTCGGCGGCAAAATTACCGCCGCGACCGTCAAATCTCCGACCAAAGCCCCGCGACCCGCCTCGTCCGTCCCTGCAATAATCTCGTAACCTTCCGCTCGGACTTCGTCCTCAAATTTATAAAGCCTGCGAACTCTTTCAACGTCCGCACTTTCCTTCATTTCTTTTATCGTCATTTTCGGATTGTCCTTAAAATCAAAAAAATTTTTTACAACAAAAATCTCCGGCAAATTTGTTTCCGGAGAAAGATTTCATCATTTCTTGTCGATTATCTTGTCGTAAATATATCCTTCGCGAACTCCGGAATCGCTGTAAACTATATTCATACTTCCGAATCTTTTTGCAAGAACGTCCGCGATTATCAATCCGGGCATAAAAGTATGCATACGCTCCGGAACCGTCTGCATAAGCAAAACTTTTTCCGGGACAATCAATTCCCTGTCGCGACGAAACCTCTGCAAAATATTTCTTATCCTGCTCATATCCATTCGCATATTTTGCCGGGTCATTCCGTACATCGAATTGTAAAGAGCCATCGCACCTTTGAAAGTGCCGCCTATCCCGCAAATTTGAGCGTGTGAAACCGATTGAAATTCGCGGATTGCTCCGACGGTAGTTTCGGCTTCTGCGTACATTTCTTCACATTCGGAGTCATTCGGCAAGATGTGTTTTCCGATATATCGAGTGTGAAAATTCAGGGAGCCTATCGGCAGACTGGCTTTTATTTTTATTTTGCGATCCGTAAAAAAGACAATTTCGGTACTGCCGCCGCCGATGTCGATTAAAAGTCCCCTGTCGTCGGCAAGGTTGTGAGTCGCTCCGATAAAATCGAAAGTCGCCTCCTCGTCGCCGCTCATGACGTTTACGGAAATTCCGGTTCTCCAAGAAATTTCATTAACCGCAGCTTGCCCGTTCGACGCATTCCGGAGAGCCGCCGTCGTGAAGGCGACAACGTCCCTTATGCCCAAATCGTCAAGGAAATGTTTGTATTCGCCGATAATTTCCACAACCTTGTCGATTCCCGGCTTTTGCATAACTCCGTCCGAAACATAAGAGGCAAGTCCAACGGTGTGTTTGCGTTTCATAATCATTTCGACGCGATCTCCGTCAATTTCATAAATTGCCATTCTTATGGTATTCGACCCGATGTCAATCATGGCGTACAGCATACCGAACCACCCCCGATTTTTATTCTGCAAATTTTTTTATTAACCTGCTTTTTTATCGGAGGTGAGTTTAATTATTCTTCGAGTGCGAGCATTGCCTGAACATAAATGGCACACTCCAGCCGCTTTTTTTGAATTTCGCAGCCGACTTCGTAAGGTTCGCGGATATTTCCGTGAAACAGATCCGCATTTGCATGGCAGCCGCCGCTGCAAAAAAATTTCGCCCAACAATCCCGGCATTTCGGTTTATTTAAAACGTGCGATTCCCGAAAATATTTTGTCAAAGGTTTTGCCTTCGCGTCAACGCCGGAAAAAATATTTCCCAACCTGTAATTTTCCCGCCCGACAAATTGATGACAAGGGTATAAATCCCCGTTTTCGGCGACGGCAAAATATTCGTGACCGGCTCCGCAACCCGCCAACCTTTTTGCCACGCAGGGGCCGTTTGACAGGTCAATATTGAAATGGAAAAAGAAAAAACCTTTTCCCGCCCGCCGCCTTGCAAGGTAAGCGTCGGTCAATCCGTCATATTCTTGAAAAATTCGCGGCAAATCTTTTTCGGTAAATCCGAGCGGCGAATCTTTCAAGACAACCGGCTCAACCGACAAAATTTCAAAACCTTCATCGTTCATGGCAAGAACGTCGGAAGTAAAATCAAGATTTTCCCGCGTGTAAGTCCCGCGAAGATAATAATTTTCGCCGCCGCGACTTTCGACGAGATTTTTAAAATTTTTCAAAACTCTGTCGTAAGTGCCGCGACCCGCCGCATCCGGTCTCATTCTGTCGTGAGTTTCTTTTCTGCCGTCCAAACTTAAAACCACGGAAATATTGTTTTCGTTAAGCCAAGCGATATTTTTTTCGTTCAGCAAATATCCGTTTGTCGTCAAAGTCAGCTTGAAAATTTTTCCGGTTTCTTTTTCGCGTTTCCGGACGTATTCGGTGACGGCTTTGACGGTTTTCATATTAAGCAGAGGTTCGCCGCCGAAAAAATCAATTTCACAGTGCTTTCGGAGTCCGGAATTTTTTATTATGAAATCGACGGCGGCTTTTCCGACCTCTTCCGGCATAACGGCCCGCTTTCCTCCGTAACTTCCCCCGTCGCCGAAACAATATTTGCAACGCAAATTGCAATCTTGTGCTACCATAAGACACAGACTTTTTACAATTCCCTCGCTTTTGAAAGTCGCGGGAGCCTCGTCAATATCCGGTGCAAAGAGTTCCCCCGCGTCGATAAGTTCGTGCAGTTCTCCCAAAATTTCTTCAAGTTCGTTTCGGTCGTATTTTTCGGCAAGTTTTTCGATGACTTCCGAATCGTTTTTCCCGTCAAAAAAATCCAGTGCGTCAAAAATAATTTCGTCGATTACATGAACCGCTCCGCTGTTTACGTCCAATAAGATAAAATCTTCGCCGTGTTTAAATTTGTGAATTTTGCTCATTTAATAATTTACCTTTCCGAATTTTTTTACTTTCAAATTTGTTTCGGAATTATTTTTTCTGCCAACGTCGAAATTCCCCTGCAAGAAAATTTTCAATTAAATCTTGTCAAGGAATCTTCCGGTTTTAAACAAAAAAAATCCGGAATTTCTTCCGGAGTGAAAATTGCGATTGGGTTAAAAGTTATTCGGATTTTTCGCCGGGAATATCCATGATTGCCTCAAATCCGCGATGCCCGGTTCTGATTCTGACAGCGTCCGAAAGTTCATAAACAAATATTTTTCCGTCGCCGAATTTTCCCGTTCGCAAAACTTTTTGAGCCGTTTCCAAAACTTTTTCGACC
>CAJOOE010000128.1 GCA_905236145.1 uncultured Selenomonadaceae bacterium | reverse complement strand
TTACTATTCTCTTGAAAATGTGCTTGCCGATAAATTCTCCGATTTTGTCGGCTATCATTCGGGCTATTACAAATAGAATTATCGAAACTTTTATTCCCAAAACCGTCAAAGCTATACCGCCGAAAAGCGGCAACAAAAATATCATGGCAAGTTTTATAAGCAAAAATGAAAATGCCACGCTGACGGCGGATTTTGACAGCCGGGCAAGCAACGGCGTTCGCGTCCGAAACATTTTGCAAAGGTCGTCGAAAGCCGCTCCCGGATGTCTTACCGCCTTTACAAAAAAAGCACTTGTCCGCCTTGCGTAATACTGAAAAAATTCTCCGATTTTCTGCAACAATTTGTTAATGTCCGTCGGAATTGCGGCGACTGTTCCGACAATCATTTGAGGATTGAAATCGGCGACAAATCCACGCATTGCCACAAACGCACTTCCGACAAAATTCGGCGGCTTGCCCACCCGGTCGGCTAAGGATTCCGGGATCGGAAGAGCCGGAATGAATGCCGCGAGAACGTACAGCAAAATTGCCAAAATTCTCCCGAAAATCATCGCGGCAAAATATTTCAGAACTGCACGGGGATTTCTCCGCAAGGCGTAAGGAAACCGGCGGATTTTCGGCGGAAGTTTCGACACGAGCAGGTGAAAAAATCTGTCGCCCGCCGCCGGAAATTTTTCGATGTTTATGTCTTGCGGCGGGTGGTCAAATTCCTTTTCGCTTTCTTTCTCAAGTTGATAGGAAAGGTCTATCATTCTTTGGAAAGCGTCGGCGATTGCCTCTTCACTTGCTTTTCTTTGTGCCTCGATTTCTTCGTCAAATGAGCGGGTCGTTTTCACCATTTCCCGGAAGTTGTCGAAAGACCTTGTAACCTCCATCATTTTTTGCAAAGAGTCTTCCAAATTTTGCAGTGACTTGTCGGCCTCTTCTTTTACTTTTTCTTTGCTTACACACACGCCCGCTCACCTGCCTTTACAAAAAAACTCTCTTGCGGCGTGCAAGAGAATTTCAAAATTTACTTGCCGAAAAAAAATTTTTTTTATTTCGAGTAGAATTTAATTTGATTTCCGAGACGAAGGCGGGGAGGGATTGCTCCCTTGACGATGATTTGACCGGGCATCGTGCCGTCAGCATTTACAACAATCGTGCAGTGTCCTTCTTCGCGTATCGTGTCGTTGGCAACATCGCCGACTTTGACGACGGTAAAATCCGAATTGCCGATTTTCAATTTGTCGCCGGCAACAATGTCCTCTTTCAATTCGGCGGCATTGTGTTCGACTACCATATCGGCAAGATTCGGATGCGTTCCTTCATTGATGATGATAACGCTGCTGTTGTTTTCCAGAAATTCCGGAGCCAACTTTCCAACGGAAGTAATTTCGGCCTCATACTTTACATTCATAAAGATACTCCTCTCACAAAATTCAGTGTGCCGGCGGACAGATGACTGTCTGCTTTGTTTTTTCTGCCAACGAAAGCAATTTCCCTGCAAAATATTGCCGGACAAGACAAAATTTTTTTATTCGGGCGTGTTCATAACGGCGGCAACCGAAACAAAAATTTGTCATAACCGACCGGATTTTTTTTCGCTCAAGTTTTGCCCGAAAATTTTAATTGAATGTTTTTCGAAGGCGTGATAATATTTAAAATGAATTCAAGTCGAAAAAATTTTTTGAAGGGAGCGTTTACTGTGAAGAAAGTTTTAATCCCGTTTGCCGCCTGTGCCTTGATGATATTTTTTTCCGCTCAAGTTTTCGCGTCAAATTACGTCGGGAACTCAAGCAGCCGGAAATTTCATTACGCAAATTGTTCTTCCGTCGAGAAAATGAATCCTGCTCACAAGGTCGCTTTCACCGATCGCGGCGAGGCAGTAAATGCCGGGTACGTTCCCTGCAAAAGATGCAGACCTTGAAATAATGTTCGGAATTAAAAGAAAGGAGATTTTCAGATGTCGGATAAAATTTGGAATACTTACAAAATGGAGGTAAACGGGCTGGAGAGGGAAGTCAGATTTTCAAAAAACGCCGTCGATAAAATTTTTATGCCGTTCCTCACAAACTTGACAAAACTGCACGGAAGATTGGGCAGAAAGATGACGGCTTTCATTGCCGCACCGCCCGCGACCGGGAAATCGACTTTGACTCTCTTTTTGGAAAAACTCAGCCGCGAAACTCCGGAACTTTCTCCGATTCGTGCTTTGGGTATGGACGGCTTTCATCACACCAACGAATATTTGAAATCGCACACGACGAAAACAGAAGACGGAAAAGAAGTTCCGCTGATGAGCATTAAAGGAGCACCGGAAACTTTCGATACCGACCTTTTGCAGACAAAATTGCGGGAAGTCCGGCAGGAAGGTACGGATTGGAATATTTACGACCGGAAAATTCATGACGTTGTCCCCAATGCGATAAGCGTGGAGGACGAAATAATTTTGATTGAGGGAAATTATCTGCTCCTTCAAGACCCGCATTGGACGAACATCAGAACGCTTGCCGATTACACGGTCTTTATCACGGCGGACGCAGACTTTTTGAAAGAGCGTCTGATTTCCCGGAAAGTTGCCGGCGGTATGAAACGCGAAGATGCGGAAAAATTTTATTACGCCAGCGACAGCAAAAATGTCGAAACGGTTTTAAACAATTCCGGCTCGGCTGACGAAATTTGGAAATTGACGGAAGACGACGATTTTGAAAAAATTGAAGAATGACAGAGGGGGTAAAGGTTTACATTTATGCTTAAAGCAGAAAATCTCCGGGCGGGAGTCGAAGGAAAGGAAATTTTGCACGGAATAAATTTAACGGTCAACAAGGGCGAAATTCATGTGATTTTAGGCCCGAACGGCTCCGGAAAATCGACTTTAATGAATGTTATTTTGGGTCATCCGAAGTACCGGGTTACCGGCGGGACTTTGACTTTTGAAGGCAAAGACTTAATCACAATGAAAACTTTTGAACGGGCAAGAGCGGGAATTTTTCTTTCCTTTCAAAATCCGGAAGAAATTCCCGGCATAACCGTCGAAAATATGATTCGTTCCGCGAAACAGTCGATAACCGGCGAGAAAATGAAAATCCTTCAATTCAGGAAAGAATTAAAAGCGACTGCGGAGGAATTGCAGATTGACCCGGAATATATTTCAAGGTATATGAATGTCGGATTCAGCGGCGGCGAAAAAAAGCGAAACGAAATTTTGCAACTGCTCATGCTCAATCCCAAACTTGCACTTTTGGACGAAACCGACTCCGGGCTTGACGTGGACGCGGTGCAGATAGTTTCAAAAGGCGTGGCGAAATTTCACAACAAAGAAAATTCCTGCGTAATCATCACGCACAACACGCAAATTTTGAAAAATTTGTCCGTCGATTTTGCCCACGTCCTTTTAAACGGAAAATTTGTAAAGACGGGCGGAGCAGAGCTCGTCGAAGAAATAAGCGAAAACGGTTATTCCCGGTTTGAGGAGAATTAGAGAATCGGGGTTGACAAAGGAGAGTATTTTCAAATATGCCGGTCGCGTCAAGTCAATATCGGAATATGATTTTCCCGGTTTAAGCCGAAAAAAAAACGGCGACATTTTCTCGCCGCAGAATAAATGAAAGATGTTACATTTGATTTTGACAATCTTTGCAATAACCGAAAATTTTCAATTCGTGATTGACTACTTTAAATCCGGATTTTTTGGCGATTTCCGTTTCCAAGTGTTCCAGGAAGTCGCCTTTAAATTCCGTGATTTTTTTGCATTTCAGGCAGATGAGATGGTGATGATGATGAACTTTCGGATTGCCGGTGTTGAGTTCGTAGCGGTTGCACCCGTCGCCGAATTCCATTTTCGTCAAAATTTCAAGTTTGCAAAGCAGTTCAAGATTTCTGTAAACCGTCGCTATTCCGATTGACGAATCATTTTTTCTCAAAATATCCAAAACATCGTCCGCACTGAAGTGGGTGGTGCCTTTGCTGTCCAAAAAAATTTGCAAAATCGTTTTTCGCTGCGGTGTCATTCGATAACCGCCGGCATAAAGTTTCCGGCGTAATGTTTCTTCTCCGAAAAGATGTTCTTTCATGTTCATGGAAAAACTCCTTTACACCAAAAAAATTTTTTACTCCGCCATATTACAAAACTTGCCGCCTTTAGTCAACAAATTTTAATCGTCCCTCGCTTCCCGCCGGAGCCTTTCATCTCCACGCCGCAGGCGTTTTTCCCCCCCTTAAAAATAAAAATTGTAAAGTTTGCTATCATACGCACACAAAGTCAACCACTTAAATTTTTTGGGAGGAATTTAAAATGAAACGTCAAGAAAAAATCAACATGACAACGATTACCGCAAGAGAAGGTTATGAAGCGGGGACCGCACTTCGGGCATTGGATCGTGCCGGAAAATGTCCGCAAATCAAAGGGCATGTACATGAAATTATGTTCTGCGACAAGTACAATGCCAATCCCATGAACATAATCAAAGGCAATCACGCCGAATTGACAAAATCGGCGACCGCAAAAATGAGAGATGTCGTCATGACAAATAACGGTCGCGTCATCGGACATGCACAACTTAAAGATACCGTCAGTTCAAGCGGATTGAAGAAAACCGTCGAACAGATCAAGAGCGGTCACTACAACAAAACGACCGTTTACGGCACGAAGGAAACGGCAGAGAAAATTGCCGGGAAAGTATCGCAAAAGGTGCGGTCTTCCGGAATTTCTTCCGAAACCACCTCACGCATTGCCGACAAAGCACTCGGCAAAATGCCTTCAACGGGTGCACTCGGATCCGCCGCAAAGTGCGGAGGAATGGCAGGAGCGGCGGTAAGTGCGGGAATTGAGGCGGTTTCTTCGATAAAAGATGTTATCGACGGCAAAAAAGATGTCGGTGACGCCGTGATTGATGTCGGCGGTGCGGCAGTCAAGGGAGGAATTACCGGAGCGGTCTCCTCTGCAGCCGGAGCAACTGCCGCAGGTTTTACCGGAAGTGCCGTCACTGCAGCATTATCCACCGGAGCGGGAGCGGCAATAGCAGGAACTGCCGTCGGTGCCGCAGGTTTTGCCGTCGCTCCCGTTGCCGCAGGTTTTGCCGTCGCTTGCGGGGTTGGTCGTTTTGTGTCTTCTTTGTTTGATTGAGGAGGAAATAATTTACGCGATGATGCCGAAAAAAACTCCCTGTCTTGCGGAGTATTCGTACTTGCCGGAAGATAAATACTCCGCAAGGCAATTTTTAAATCCGGTTACACCGTGTCGCAAAAAAATCCCGTTGACAACAGCCGGTTTTAAATATAAACTTTTCCGGACTTTCGTCGGGGAGTGAAAGAAATGTGTGATTATAAAGCCGTTTGTGAAATTGCACACCGAATCGGTTACAGCGATTTTACGGAACTTCAACAAAAAAGTTTTCAAGACAAAAATTTTTTTGATGTTGAAAAGTGGCTGTTTGTCGTCGGTGCAACCGGATCCGGCAAAACCCTTGTCGCACTTATCGCTTTTTTTCTTGAACGCCAAAAATATGAAGAAATCGGACGCACATATAAAATGCTTTTTGCCGTGCCTTATCGTGCATTGGCATCTCAAAAAATTGATGAAATTGAAAATGCTTGTGAAAAGCTCGGATTGAATTTAAAAATTTTACAATCAACAAGCGAGCATACACTTGACGATGACGCAATTCTGAAAGGTGATGCCGATATTGTCATCACAATAAATGAAAAGGTTTTTATGTTTGCCGCATCCGACGATAAATTTTTAAGTCGCTATAATTTGTTGGTTTTTGATGAAATTGCACTTACACAAGATTCGTCTCGCGGAATAAAAACGGATCTTGTGTTGTTAAAGGCAATCAAAGAAAAAAAGCTCCGTGTGATAACGCTGGGAACCCCCTTTTTTGACTGGAGCGATTACATAAAAAATTTTAATTTTTTTCAAATTTGCGAAACGCAAAGACCGATAGAACTTAAAGAAATTCCGATTTTTGAGCCGACACTCAAAATAGAATCTTTGACCGAGGAGAGATCTTTCATTGATATTTGCAAAAAACATTTGCACAACAACGAGAGAATTATTATCTTTATAAACAGCCGACAAGCAGTTCAAGAGTTATCGCGTGAATTGTCGCAGAAATTGAAAAATTGCGATGCCGTGAAACAGTGGATATCCGAAGATAAATGCAAAGATTATATTTTGGAAAAAATTCAAGCCGTTGACGAAACTACATTATACGGCATAATGGAGCCGGAGGATTACAAGGCTTTTTCTTACGGAATTACATTTCATAACGCCAATATGCCGCCGTCGTTGAGATATTTTATCGAGCGTGATTTTACGGACGGTAACGGCAATTTAAAAATTATTTGCAGTACCGAAACTTTGGCTTACGGCATAAACAGCAATGCAGATGTAATTATCATTCCCGGAATGTATAAACGTGAATATTCACCGAATAAAATGACCGTCCGGAGAAGATTTATCCTGCCTGACGAATATATGAATTATGCGGGACGTGCGGGAAGATTAAATCCTTCATTGCCGGCGGCGGAACAAACCGGTGTCGGCTATGTCTATCCGATCATGCAAAAAAACGATATAACAAATTGGAATCGACTTTTACACGAGACAGAAACTCCGAAACTTTCGATAAGTAAATTTTTTGAATCGGATTATGAATTGCAAGTTTTTTTTGTTCTGAGTCTTTTTTCGATAAAAAATACATTGACTGCCGATGAAATCGCAGAACTTTTAAAACAACTGCCCGGTACTCAAAAAGATTTTGATAAAGTTATTTCAGTCAACAAACATCTTGAAGATTTATTAAAGCGTCAGTTGATTTATGCCGCAAATGAAGACGATGACGAGGAGGAAGAAATCGAATACAAAGCGACGGATACCGGCAAAAAAATTGCGGGCTTTGTCATCAAATTGTCTGATTTTGATAAAATGTTATCCGATATTTCCGGATATGTAACAGATGACAAAATTTTTGAGGCAAATATTTTTTACAGCATAATTTCAAGCGAAGAAATCTTTAACGGTGCAAAAGGCATTTTCGGAGAAATGAACGACAGAGGAAAGAATCCGGACGGTATGTTTCTTAATCAAACAATTCATGCCATGCAAGAAATTTTTAAAAAGCACAGAAAAAAAATGACTCCCGAATTGTACTCAAAAATTATGAAAAGTACAGATTCTTATGAAAGAAAATTGCAAACGATTCATGCCATGCAAGAAATTTTTAAAAAGAACGGGAAAAAAATTATGAACGGCTTCAGTTCTTATGAAAGACAATTTGCGGACAAAGGTTACGATGCGATTTTTTGTGACAGAAATTTTATAATTCAACGCATATTTGCGGCAGTTTTATTGTGGCGGTACGGTGAATGTACGCCGAAAATTTTGTATAATTCCTTCAAAATTCATTATGAACAAATGCGGCGAATGACAGAAATTATAAGTTACCGTCTCGATATGATTCGTTTCAGTTCGGATATTGCACCGGGAAAAAAATCGGATGCTTATTTTTCCTTGCGAAAGGAAATCGGACTTGAACGTTTAAACGAAGTAAAGGAAAAGTTTGAAAAGATCAGCAGCGACATGATGTATCAGCCTTCAAATGAACTTTGTGATTTGCTGGGAATCCGACATTGCGATATGCACCAAATCCGGCAATTAAAATCTGTAGAAACGGAATACAACAAATTGATGAAATTTTCCGCAGACGAAAAAATGCCGGAAGATTACATTCAAAAACTGATTCGCAAAATAAATTGTTGGCCGGCAACTTGGCGAGAGAAATTTATCGGGAAATTCGGAGGGATTTTCAATGAACAGAGATGATAATTTAAAAATCAAAAATTTTCAAGATATTAACAGGCAACATCATATCAGCATTGACACACTCAACGCCGTTGTCAAACGCATGGCACGCTCTATGGGTATTCGGGAACCGAACGAAGTTAAGTTCACCTCATTGCAAAGAGAGGCTTTTAATACCGACGGTTTTTGGCTTGCCGACAAAAATCCGCGTCACATAGTTTTGCAGGGTGCGACCGGTGCGGGAAAAACTCTCGTCAGTGAAATGGCAATGCTTGACACTCTCAAAAACGGCCATAAAACGATAGTGCTTGTTCCTCTCCGTGCAATGGTGCGGGAACGTTGGGAACATTGGAAAAAAGATTTGGAAAATCAAGGCGATGCCGATCGCGTTTATGCCTCAAGTGCAGACTATCAAGATCACGACGGAGAAATTATAAACGGTGAGTACGACGTTGCCGTAATCGTATACGAAAAATTTTTTGTCATGCTTGCACAATCAAAAGGTAAAATGCTTGCCGAATGCGGTTTGTTGATTGTCGATGAATTGCAAATGCTCAATAATCAAAATCGCGGTCCGAAATTGGAGATTGCCGTGCAAAAAGTTTTACGAAAGAAAAATATCAGAATCATGTGTTTGACAACGTGTGACTGCAAAGTTGACTATGTAACAAAGTGGTTGACAGTTCAAGAGAGTAAACCCGTTTTAATTTGCAACACACAAAGACCCACCGCCCTTGATGAATATGTCATTCAGTTTGACGGTCATTACAGGATGCAACATACCGGCGGCGAAAATGCCGGTGCCGTTTCAAACAACGAGTTTGAAGAAGGCTCCGTTGAAATTCCGAATTTTAACAAGAAAGCAAAGCCGAATGAAAAGAAAAAAGCTCTTTTAAAAGTTCTTCTGCAAAAAATTTACGCAAAAAATCCCGACGTAAGAGTTTTGGTTTTTGTAAAAAGCAGACGCAATACAACAGAATTGGCAAAATACATAGCCGATGAAAATATTTTGCCGAAAAAGGAACTTTCCGACAATCTGATGAGAATAAATGAATATGACAATGATGAAGACCGGGAAAAGTTAAAAGATTTTTTATTTAACAGAGTCGCCTGTCACAATGCCGCCATGACAACGTCACTCAGGGAATTTGTCGAGGAAATGTTTGAAGATGAAGAAGATCCGATTAAATTGGTTGTTGCCACAGAAACTTTAACCGTCGGAATGAATATGCCGGTTGACGTTATGATTCTTTATGATCACGAAGTACCTCGCGGCAGAAATTCGCAAAAAACGGAAGAACCCTTAACGAGTCAGGAATATAAAAATTACATCGGACGTGCCGGACGATTCGGCAGACAAAATTCTCAAATCGGGGAAAGTTATTTGTTTGTGGAAGACAGCCGTGAATTGAAAAAACTGTGGAATGATTATGTTGACTGCAATATAAAGAATATCGAATCATCTCTCAAAGATGCGGATGAAAAGGCACAGGCACCATATTATCTCAGCCTTTTCGACGAATCCGGACAAAGCAATAATTTAAATAACCTCAATAAACTTTGGGAAGAAAGTTTTTCAAAAAGTTGCGGCGGACGCGAAATCGAAATGTCTAAACTTTTTTCAGAATTAAAAAAAGCCGGACTGTGTTTTGAGGACGACAACGACGACGATGACGATGATGAAACAATTTATAAATCTACAGACTTCGGCAAAATGATGGCTCCTTACGCTTTTACTTTGAATACTTGCAAAAAACTTGACAGATTTTTTTTCCATGGCGGCAAAAAGAGGAAGAACGGCGTAAGGCAAAATAATATTGAAAAAGGAAAAGGCGGTCTGCCGACGGAAATTTCTTCAGAAGTTATAAACAAATACATTTTGGATATTTTGTATGTAATTTGTTGTACCGATGAGGTTAAAGCCGTCGGACAAATTAAAATGCCGTCGGATACAAATGATCGTGCACTGAAAGCCAAAGCAATTGTTGAAAAAACTTTAAGAAAAGTTATCGAAAAAACAGAACTTTGGGAAAACAGCCCGCTGAAATATATGGTCGGTGAAGATTTCGTTTGGAATGAAGAATCGGCAATCAAAGAATGTATAATGCGTGCCATTATTTTGTGGTATTGGACGCAGGGAATGACGATAAATGAAATACGCAATGAAACCGATTTTCACAGATTCACCGAATTGGTTGCCGGCGATGTTTCACGACTTGCCGAAACCGCCGCCTATATTCTGGAGGCTTTCAGTCATTGTCTGCCGGGTTACAGTGGCGGTTTAACATTTATCAATGTCGAAAATGAAAATTTACAGAGTGCCATTTACAAACTCTCAACTCGCGTAAATTACGGTGTTTCTCAAGATTTGGTTAAAGTGGCAAATAAACACGTTCACGGATTGGACAGAAGAGTAATTTTGGAACTCGGTAAATTTTATCAATCCGTCGAGCATATATACGACGATATTTTTCACATGCTCAGAAATCCGTCACTCGAACACAAAAAAGATCTCGACCTCATTATCAAAGAAGAACAGCGGAAAGAATTACTTAAAAACGTCGAAGAATCACACACGCATGAAACTTTGGAGTCACTTTTTGACAATATACTCAAAGAGACCGATTCAGACAATGATATTTGTGATACGTTGAAAAGTCTTTGTGAAACCGATTTAAATAACTCCACGCAGGAATTGTTAAAACCGTTGGATAAAATTTTTAAGGATTATAAAAATGAAAACGACGACGATTCAAAAAATTTCTTCTTCCACGACGCAATTAAAATTCAATTTTATGATCCCGACAAAAATTTTGTTAAACTTATCTGTACCCCAAAAAATTCTCCGAATGAAAAAAAGATAATTTTTGTCATTGCTTACAC
>CAJOOE010000127.1 GCA_905236145.1 uncultured Selenomonadaceae bacterium | reverse complement strand
TTTTTCGTCGCAAATTCGACAACTTCCGGAATCGTCGCACCGGTATTTTCGCGGAAAATTTTAACTGCGTCATTCATCTTTACCACGCTTGCCGCCAAATTCCCGTTCTCCAAAGTCGCGACATTTCCGCGAACAAAGACTTTTTGCCCGCCGAGTTCGCTTTCTCCGTCCCCCATTCCGCAAGCCCGCAGGGAATCGGTTATCAAAATAATTTCGTCCTTCCGCTTGACCCGGTAAACAATTCTCTGTGCCGCCGGATGAACGTGAACATTGTCGGTAATAATTTCAACTTTTGCCTGAGAGTCGAGAGCCGCTCCGACAATTCCCGGTTTCCGGTGATGAAGTCCGGTCTGGGCGTTGAAAAGATGGGTAATGTGGTTCGCACCGCGTTCAACAGCTTTCATCGCGGTGTCGTAATCGGCGGCACTGTGTCCGATCGACACGATAATTTTTTCTGCCCGGCAGCGGTCGATAAAATCAAAATCCGGCAATTCTTCCGGTGCGACGGTGACAATTTTTACAACGTCTTTAAAATCTTCAATCAATTTAAAATCTGCCGGAACGATATTTTCTTTTGCCTGAGCCCCGCAAAATTTCGGAGAAATGAAAGGCCCTTCGACATTCGCACCCGAAATTTTTGCACCGGAAAATTTATCGTTCATTTTCGCACGGATATTTTTTAAAGCCCGGCGAATATTTTTTTCGGGCATTGTCATTGTTGTCGGCAAAAAAGAAGTTACGCCGGTTTTCGGCAAAAAATTTCGGATCGTGTCGAGAGCGTCCGGAGTTTCGTCCATTGCGTCGGCATTTTTGCAGCCGTGAATGTGAACGTTTATAAATCCGGGCGAAACGTAAAAATTTTGAGCGTCTATAATCTCGCCGGAAAAATTTTCGCCGTCCGCAATTTCGGAAATTTTTTCGTCAAAAACAATCGACTTGCCGGTTACTGTTTGAAAATCTCCTCTTTCGTCCGGCAAAATAAATTTTCCGTTTACAAGAGTTTTCATAAAAAAATTTTTCCTCCTTCTCAAATCGTTTTGAAAAAGTAATAACGGCGATTCCGCTTTTTTGCAAGAGTCGCCGTCGTTTTTTATATCGTCAAAATAATTTTACACTTTGAATTTCTGAACTTCCGTCTGCAATTCGCCCGCCATCTTTGCAAGGTTTGTACTTTCGCCGGCAATTTCGTGAACCGATGCGGTCTGTTCTTCCGTTGCCGCACTGACGGTTTCCGCCTCTTCTGCCGCCGATTTGCTTGTCCTGCCGATTGTCCGGACGTGTTCGACGATTTCTTCGCCGTTCGTCGCCATATTCCGGGTCGCTCCGGAAATATCCTGCATTTGAGCACTGACCTGCTCGACAATGCCGATAATTTTTCTGAACGCCTCGCCCATAGAAATTATATTTTCCGTTCCGACTTTGACGATTTCCGCACCGCTCTCCATATCCGCGATTGCTTTGTCGGTATCTTGTTGAGTGACGTTGATGAGGTCGGAAATTTGTTGAGCCGCCTCTCTGCTGGATTCGGCAAGTTTTCTGACTTCGTCCGCAACGACCGCGAAACCGCGTCCCTGTTCACCTGCACGGGCGGCCTCTATTGCGGCGTTCAAGGCAAGCAAATTCGTCTGTTCCGCGATTCCGGAAATTGTATCGACTATCTGACCGATTTGCTTTGAATTTTCGCCGAGTGCCATAACCGCGTCCGCAGTCTGCTTGGAAGATTTTTCGATCGTTTTGATTTGATCTATTGCCTCCTCCAAAGTTGCACCGCCTTCGCGGGCAATATCCGATGCCTCTTTACTTTTCTCCGCCGCAGATTGAGCATCGTCAGCCATAAGTTGAATTGCCTCGTTAAGTTGCTCTATTGCCTCTGTAGTTGCCTTGACCGCGTCAAGCTGTTGATTTGTGCCTTCCGCAACCTTTCCGATAGATTCGGCAACCTGATTTGCGGCTATTGCGGATTGTTCGGTCGTGGAGTTCAATTCTTCGGCAGATGCGGAAAGACTTTGAGCGGAAGTCGATACCGAACGCATGACCTTTGAAATACCTTCCCTCATTTCGCGGACCGCTTTTGCCAAAAGTCCGAGTTCGTCTTCGGAATTTATTTGAGTGGGTCTGTCGCGGAAATCTCCTTCGGAAAGTTTCTGCATTTCGTGCATCATTACGCCGAGAGGACTCATGACGTTGCTGACCGTCGCCAAGATACCGCCGGAAATCAAAATCAGCAGGAGCAGGGAAATTCCGGTCATAATCATCAACATATTTTTGACCGGCTCAAAAAGTTCGTCCTCATAGGCAAGAGTTGCCATTCCCCAGCCGGAAGATTTTATCGGAGTATAGAACGCGATCATATCTTCGCCGCCGGTCGAAGTGTAGCGATAAATTCCGCTTTCACCGCCGAGCATTTTTGTACCGAGTTCGACAAGCGAGCTGTCCTCTTCTTCCGAAATTTTCTTTTTCATTATGGACTCTTCGTCCGGATTGACGATGTAAACGCCTTCTTTTGAAACGAGCAGACTGTAGCCGCGTTCGCCGAGTTTAAAGGATTGCACCTTGTCCATAATCGACTGAACATAAATTGCGGCGAGAATCATGGCAACCGGTTTTCCGGAATCGTCGCGGGCAACGGCAATAGAGTTGAAAATAATTTTCCCGGTCGCCTGCGAAACTACCGGCGAGGACATGAAGGAGTCCCGGCTTGCGGTCATTGTTTCCTTGTACCACGCCTTTTCCTTGTTGTGCATTTCTTTAAAACCGCTGCCGGTTTGACCGTAAAGCACACCGGAGCCGTCGAAAGGTCCCCAGCTTACGCTGTCGTAAACTCCCGGATAACGCTGTTGCATGAGTTTCAAGCGGTAGACGTTGTTCCTGTTCATTTCGTCGGCTTTTAAATCTCTGGTTGACGGAATCGATGCGGTTTCCTGCGTTTCCATCATTCTTTTGTCGAGCCATTCCGAAATTCCTTCACCGACTTCTTCCGTGTTTTTAAGACTGCTTGTCAAAATTTGAGTTTCAAAAGTTGATTTCATATAATTGAAAATCGTACCCGTCAAAGCAACCAATCCTATAAAAACAATGGTTAAAACCGGTATGAGAATTTTGGACTTGACTGTTGTGGTTTTCATAAATTTACCTCCCCGCATTTTATTTTTCACGGTTAAATTTCGGTTACTTTTCTTGCGAATAACTTTTTTTCCTGCATTTTATAAAACTTTCCGGAAAAATTTTTTTGCCGCCGGACGAGCCGTAAAATATTGAAATTTTTTCATTTTGACAAAAGAATGTAACGTGTTAAAATGGAGAAAATTTAAAGTTGAAACGGTACCGGGCAAAATGATTTATCTGAAAAAATTTTTTGAAGAACATAAAATAATCTCGATTGAAATTGTTGTTTGCAAGGCGATCGAAAGTTTTTTTATATTGCTCTGTGCAAAATTTCTGACGGATTTGATTTCGACGATGAACCCGGAATTTTTCCCGCCGGCAATTTTGTTTTTTGTATTAAAATTTTTTGCGGGAATGTTTGAAGAAAGAAAATTTTCCGTGCTGTCCGTCGAAGTGCAAAAATCTTTGCGGAAAAAAATTCACGAAAAACTTTTTGATCGGGAAATGTCCGGCGGGGAACTTTTTACAATACTTTTCGACACAATGAAAACGCTTGACGATTTTTTTGTAAAAGTCGCTCCGAATCTCGTCGCCCTTCCGATTTTACTTCCGATTTTTTTGGCGGCGGCGGCAGTCAAAGATTTTACGACGGCAATAATTCTGCTTGTAACTTTGCCGATCGCACCCCTGCTGCTATATTTGACCGGAAAGGCGACGGCGGAAAAAAATTCTCGTGCATTGTCCGAATTGCAAAAATTAAACGGAGAATTTAAAGAAATTTTGTCGGCAACGGTAACATTAAAGATATTCGATCGAATAAATCCGGCGGCGAAAAAATTAAAAGCCGCCTCGAAAAAATCTTCCGCCGCGACTTTGGACGTTTTGAAATTTGCTTTCGTTTCGTCGTTTATGCTGGAACTTTTGACAACTTTGAGCATCGCACTTGTCGCCGTGACTTTGGGACTTCGGCTCGTTTCCGGAAATGCGGAATTTGAATCGGCATTGTTTTTGTTGCTGATTACGCCGGAATTTTTCGCACCGATAAGACGGGCGGGAACGGCTTTTCACATTTTGATATCGGCAAAAGAGTCAATCGAACGGCTGAAAAAATTTTTTGCCGAAGAGTCGCCGGAGTCGCCGGAAAAAATCGAAAAATTACTCGTGCCGCCGGAAATTTCTTTGGAAAAAGTTTCGTTTGTCTACCCGCAGAAAAAATCTCCGGCGTTGCGTGAAATAAGCGTAAAATTTCCCGCCGGAAAAATTTCCTGCATTGTCGGAGAATCGGGATCGGGAAAAACGACTTTGCTGAAAATTTTGGCGGGCTTGTATTTGCCGACGGACGGGGAAATTTTTTTCAATGACCTGCCGGCAAAAAAATTTCGGCGGGAGTCGCTTTTTGAAAAAATCGCTTATATGCCGCAATCCCCGCATTTGTTCGACACTTCGCTTGAGGAAAATTTTTCGTTCTTCAATTTGCTTGACGACAAAAATTTGCCTGAACTTTTAAAGTCGCTTGATTTAAATTTTCCGGATTTGTCGGCAAAACAAAAATTGAGTCGCGGACAAATTCAACGCTCGGGCTTTATTCGCGTACTCCTGAAAGACAAGTCGATTTTGATTTTGGACGAACCGACCGCCGGACTTGACGAAATTACCGAGAAAAAATTTTTGAAGTTGCTGAAAGATTTTTCCCTGCGTCGAACGGTAATAATCGCATCTCATCGCCGCCCGGTAATTGAAATTGCGGATTTCGTCGTAAATTTGGAAGTCGCGGAATTTTAACAAAAAATTGGCGAGAAAACCCCCGGCTCTGTAAGCGGCGGGATAACTTACCTTGTTGCAAAAAGTGTCGAAATTTATATGGTCGTTTTAACTTTATCGGTTTGAAAAGTCAATCTTGCGGCTTATTGAACAGCAATAAAATTTTTGCTATTATAAGCCGAAGTTTTTTTTAGGGAAGGGATTTAGATGAAACAGTTCACATTCAGATTTGAAAGTCTTTCGGAATTTGAAAAATGGGCAGACTATGTAAAGACAAGTGAAGAATATACTTCGGCAACGCAAATTTTGATGAAAGTTTATACACTCCAATTTCCGGAATACAGTTCGAGAGACATTCACCGCAGAATGAAAGAATATTTTCCGAAAGCCGCGGTTGTCGGCATTTCCATGACGACTTTCATAAACGACATAGGAGCGGGGAATACCGGCGACGATCCCGCTTGGGCGGAAGATCCGAAATCTTTTGAGCCGTCGGTCATAGTAAGCTGTATTTATTTCTCCGATTCGTCGATTACTTTGCTTGAAAACGACGGCAATCACGTGGATGATTTTGTACAAATTTCCGCAGAAATGAACGGAAAGCTCAAAGAAATTCCGAACTTGAAAGCCGTTGAAATTTTTTCCGCCGGCGGGAACAGTCGACTTTCAATGTTCATGGATATCGTTACCGCCGGACTGGACGACGTTCCTTTTTTCGGTGCGGAGGCGGGAGCCGTCAATACCGAAAAAATTACCTGCAAATTTGAAAGTATGTTGCGGGCGTTACACGGTGAAGGCGTGACTCAATTTGTCACCGGCGAAGAGTATCACAAAGAGGGAATTGTTCTCATCGCTTATTCCGGCGAAAATCTCAACGTGATGATTCAATCCCTGCACGGTTGGACTCCGCTCGGAAAAGAAATGACCGTAACCGAAACTTTGGGAATAAACGGACTTTCAAAAATTGACGGTAAGCCGGCTGTCGAAGTTTACAAAAAATATTTGAACATAGAACCGAACGATTATTTGCTTTTCAATACATACGAATTTCCGCTGATAGTCGACAGAAACGGAATGTATGTCGGCAGAAGTCCTTCAATTTACGATGAATACGGACGGCTGTATTTCGGTTCGGATATTCGCAATGGTGAAAAAATTCGCCTGAGTTACGGCAACCCGACCGATATTTTGAAGGAAACTTTCAAGGCGAGCGGAAAGATGAGAGAGTTTGCTCCGGAGGCAATTATGCTGACGATTTGCGGAGCGAGAACGGTTTTTCTGGGCTCGGATGCCGGATCCGAAATAAACGATTACCTTCGATTTCATCAAGAAACCGTCGCCTGTTTCGGCAACAGCGAACTTTACAAATACAAGGGAAAAGGCGGTCAACTCAACGGTGCATTTATTGCAACCGGTATGCGTGAAGGCGAGATTAAGGAAATTCCGGAGATTAAAGATTTTTCGGAGGATTACACTTTAAGCAAGCCTTCCGCCCGGCAGGAAAATATCGTCCCGCTCTCAAAAAGACTTGCCACTTTTCTTGAGGTAATGACCGGAGAACTTCAAAAATCCAATCTGAAATTTAAAGATGCGGCACTTGCCGCCCGACAGGCAAGCAAGGCAAAATCGCAATTCCTTTCAAATATGAGCCATGAAATTCGTACGCCGATTAACGCAATTTTGGGAATGAATGAAATGATTCTCCGCGAATCGACCGAGCCGACAATTTTGGAATACGCCGAAAATATTCAAGCCGCCGGCAACAGTCTTTTGGGAATCGTCAACGATATTTTGGACTTCAGCAAAATTGAGGCGGGAAAAATGGACATTATCCCCGTCGAATACGGCTTGAGTTCTCTTTTGAACGACCTTATAAATATGATTCAAAAGCGGGCGGAAAAGAAAGGTTTGCAACTTCAGGTAAACGCCGATACCGAATTGCCGAGCGAACTTTTCGGCGACGAAATCCGCATAAAACAAATTATCACAAACATTTTGACAAATGCGGTAAAGTATACGGAAAAAGGGTATATCGCTCTGAATGTTTACTGCAAGAAAATCGACGAGGAAAAAATAAAACTCTGCGTTTCTGTTGAAGATACCGGAATCGGAATCAAGCCGGAGGACATCAAAAAACTTTACAGTGCATTTGAGAGAATCGAAGAAAAGAGAAACCGTTCGATTGAAGGCACCGGCTTGGGCATGAACATTACTCAAAGACTTTTGGCGATGATGGGCAGCGAACTCAAAGTCGAAAGCGTTTACGGCAAAGGCTCGGTTTTCGGTTTTGAAATTGAGCAGAAAGTAATGAATTGGCAGCCGCTGGGAGATTTTATGGAGAATTACAGAAATTCTCTCGGCAACCGCAAAGCCTACCGCGAAAAATTTGACGCTCCCGACGCAAGAATTTTGGTCGTTGACGATACCGTGATGAATCTTACCGTCGTCAAAGGACTTTTGAAACAGACGAAAGTTCAAATCGACACGGCGGAAAGCGGTTACGAATGTTTGACCGCCGTCACAAGAAAACATTACGATATAATTTTCCTGGATCACCGTATGCCCGGCATTGACGGCATAGAAACTTTGAAACGAATGAAAGAGTTGCCGGGAAATTTAAACACCGAAACGCCGGTAATTTCCCTGACCGCAAACGCCGTAAGCGGAGCAAGAAAGCAGTATATTGACGCGGGATTTCAGGATTATTTGACCAAGCCCATAGACAGTGCAAAACTTGAAATGATGATGATAAATTACCTGCCGAAAGAAAAAGTTCATATTGTCAATAACGACGGCAAAGAAGAAATTAAAAGCGAACCTGCCGAAATTCCGGACTGGTTGAAAGATGTTGAAGGAATCGAAACGACGGAGGGAATTAAAAATTGCGGGAGCGTCGAAGGCTACATTGACGCTTTGACGGTTTTCGCTCAATCCGTTCTCTCCGGGTCAAAGGAAATCGCAAATTTCTACCGGGAAAAAGATTGGAAAAATTACACGGTAAAAGTCCACGCCCTGAAAAGTTCCGCAAGGGTTATCGGAGCGAAAGAATTGAGCGACAGAGCGAAAAGATTGGAATATGCCGGAAATGCGGGTTACGTCGAAGAAATTGAAAATTTTACCGACGGAATGTTGGAGCTTTACATAAGTTTTGCCGACAAACTGAAACCTTTGATCGCGGAAGAAAAATCGGACGAAGGCAAGCCTTTAATCGGAGCGGACGAATTGGCTGAGGCTTACGAGGCTTTCCGGGAATTTGCCGGAAGTTTCGATTACGATTCCATGATGTTTACCATTCAATCTTTGGAAGAGTACAGATTGCCGGAGGAGGAAAAAGAAAAATTCAAAGCATTAAAAGCCGCCGCCTCAAAACCGGATTGGGAAGAAGTCGGAAAAATTTTGAAAAGATAAAAAACTTTCCCTTTATTATTGCAAACGCCCCGCAAATATGGTAAAAAATTATTCGGAAGGAGACTTGCAAATGTACGGACTTTATTTGGCGGGCGTTATGATTGTCACCGGCGGAGCGATTGCATTTATCGGCGACAAATTGGGAACGAAAATAGGAAAAAAGCGTCTGTCGATTTTCGGGCTCAGACCCCGACATACTTCAATGATAATCACGGTCTTGACCGGTTTTTTGATAACCGCACTTTCAATCGGAATGATGGCGATAACTTCCGAAAACGTCAGAACCGCACTTTTCGGAATGGAAGAATTAAACGCAAATATGGAATCGACGCGGAAGGCTTTGGAAAATGTGACGCTGGAACTCTTTGAGGCTCAAAGAGAACATAAACTTGCCGACGCGGATTTGGAGAAATCGAAAAAAGAAATTGCGGACTTGAAATCGGAGCAGGATAAATTGAAAGCCGGAAATGCGGAACTTTCCGCTCTGAACTCCGACCTTGAATCTCAAAACAAAACTTTGAACGACACAAATTCAACGCTGGAATCGGAGAATAAAAAACTCGGTGAAGTCAACGTCACTTTGACCGCCGACAACGAAAAATTAAACGCCGACAACGAAAAACTTGAAGAACACGCAAAAAATTTACGCGACGGACTTGTTGCAATTCGCGAAGGAAACATTACCTTGCGTGCCGGCGAAATTTTATCCGGCGGTATTGTAAAAGGCGGCAGAGCCTTTGCCGCAGTCGATGACGATTTGAACGGTTTGATTGAAACGGCATCGAAAAATATTGCCGAGCGTTTCGGCGGCGAGGTTGACAGTGCAATTTGGATTTATCAACCGGAAATGAACGACGTGACCGAAAAAATTTCTTCCGGCAACGGCGAATTTTTCGTGCGTGTCACGGCGGCGGGAAATTTGGTTAAAGGTGAACCCGTTCGTGCAAATTTGCAACTTTTCCGAAATAATCTGATTTACAAGAAAAACGAATTTATTTTGTCGCGAAATTATGAAGTCAACGACTCCTCCGACTCCGAAAAAATCGTCAGCAACTTTTTGACCGAAGTCAATCATTCCGCCGTCGTGCGGGGAATTTTGACGGATCCGATAACCGGAGCGGTCGGAGCCATGGAAGGAACCCAGCTTTATCAAATTGTCGACATAATAGAAAACGTTCGCGGCAAAATTATTCTGTCCGCTTACGCCCGCGAGGAAACTTATTCAAACGGTCCCTTGCGGCTCAATATACGGGTGGAGAAGAATTAGATGAAACTTTCGATGAATACGGTAAAAATCGTCGCGGCGTTTTTAATCGTCGCACTTTTCGGAACGATACACCTTATCGCTCCGGATTTTTTGCCGGAAATCGCCGGACTTTTGGCAAACGGCGATATAAAAGAAACCGCCGAATATATACGCGGTTACGGCTCGATGGCTGTCGTGTTCAGTTTTCTGCTGACGCTTTTTGTAAACGCTCTCGGTTTTCCGCCGGCAATAATTTTTTCCACCGCAAACACTTTGATTTTCGGCATAGTTCCGGGAATTGCTCTTTCGGTTTTGGCGGAAACGGTCGGCGTGACAATAAGTTTTATATTGATGAGATTTTTTTTCCGCGATGCCGCCCGCAAGATTATAAAGAAAAGTCGGTGGCTCAGCAGTGCGGACAAGTACAGTTCAAAAAAAGGCTTTATGGTTATGCTTGTCGCCCGAATGGTTCCCTATTTGCCCAGCGGACTGATAAACGCCGCCGGCTCATTGAGTTCTATAAGTTTGAAAGATTATTTTCTCGCGTCTTTAATCGGGAAATTTCCTTCAACCGGAATTGAGGCGATAATCGGTCACGATGCGATTTTGGAAGAAGAAGATCCGACAAGAATTATCGTCGTCGTAATTTTCGCGATAATTTTGATTGCGTGGGCGTGGAGGTATGAGAAAAAGGCGGCACAGAGTTGAGCAGAAGATTTTTTATAAAAATTTTGTTGAGTTTGGGACTCGGTGCATATTTTCCCGGCTTGGCAAAGGCGGCGGCAATCGAAGAAAATTTTCACACGCCGCATGACGGATATAAAATTTTGTCCGGCTTGAAATTTTTCCGGCAGATTGTTACGCCCGATTCCCGGACTTCCCGGACTTTGATGTGGTATTCGGAAAGAGAGCTTGACGACGCAAAAATCGAATATTTCCCGGTCGGCGGCTCGGCACTTTTCGCAAAAGTTTTTTGCGAAAAATATTTTCCGGACGATTCGACGACTTTTATTTATTCCTGCACTTTGGAAAATTTAAAGCCGGAGAGCGTTTACTGTTTCAGAATTATTTCCGGCGAACGGGCAACGGCTTTGCAAAAATTTTTTACTCCGGGTTTCGGAAATTTTCAAATGCTGATTTTCAGCGACTCTCAATGCGTAAATTATGACGTTTGGAAAAAAACTGCGGACACGGCGGCAAAAAATTTTCCGGACGCGGAACTTGTAACGGTCATCGGCGATCTTGTCGATAACGGCTTGGCGGCTTATCAGTGGCGGCATTGGCATAAAGCGGCGGAAAAAGTTTTGAGCGGCAGAATTTTCGTCCCGGTCTGCGGCAATCATGAATGTTACGATTTAAAGTGGCTGAACTGTCTGCCGACCGGCTATCTGCAAAATTTCAAACTTCCGTCAAACGACACGAAAAAATTTGACGGATATTTTTACTCCTTCGATTACGGCCCCGCACATTTCTCCGTCCTCAACACGCAATTTTTGGAAATTGACGATTTGCAACCGGGTTTACGCGAAGAGCAGGAATATTTTCTGCGGCGGGATATTGCAAATGTGAATCGGAATTGGAAAATTGTTTTGATGCACAAAGATATTTTCGACTACGGGCAAAATAAATTCAACGATATTGCCGAAATTTTTATGAATCTTTTCGATGAACTTGAAATTGATTTGGTTTTGACCGGGCATTTGCACACTTACCGGAATCGCGGAAAAATTTTCGCCATGAAAAAATCCGGCAGCGGTCCCGCTTACATTTTATGCGGTCGTGCCGGAGATCAAGATTATATCGAGCCGGTTTCGGAAATTGACGACGTAACGGCACCGGATATTCCGAATGAGCCGGAATCTTACATAACTTTGGACGTTTCGCCGGAAAAATTGATTTTGACGTGCAGAAGTGTTGAAGGAGAAATTTGGGATAAATTCGTCCTTCAAAAAAATCAGCCGTCGTAAAATCCCCGCCGTTCGTCCCGGATAATATGCCCGTGATCCAATTCAACCACGCGTTGCAACATTTTATCGACGATGTTTTTGTCGTGCGTCGCCATTACTATCGTCGTACCCGCCGCATTTATTCGCAGGAAAATATCCATAATGTCGCGGCCCGTTTCCGGATCCAAATTTCCCGTCGGCTCGTCTGCAATTACAATTCGCGGATCGTTCACTATCGCCCGTGCTATGGCAACTCTCTGCTGTTCGCCGCCGGAAAGTTGAGCGGGAAAACTTCTGTATTTGTCACGCAGCCCGACAATGTCCAAAACATTGTTTACACTCCTCTGCATTATGCGGCGGGGAGCCTCTATAACCTGCATTGCAAAGGCAACGTTTTCATAAACCGTTTTATCTTCCAAAAGTCTGTAATCCTGAAAAATCACGCCCAAACCGCGTCGGAGGTAAGGCACTTCATTTGCCGGCAAATTGACCACGTCCCGCCCGTCCACAAAAATTTCTCCGGAATCGGCAATTTCTTCACGCATGAGAAGTTCCATCAGCGTGGATTTTCCCGAACCGCTCGTCCCGATTATAAAGACAAATTCGCCGCGTTCAATGTCAAGACTTATGTTGTCCAACGCAACGACTCCGTTTTGCTTGTAAATCTTCGTTACATTTTTTAAATGAATCATTAAAATTTTTCACCTCGAACAATTTTCCGGTTACTTTCTGCCGGCAACTCGATTTCCCTGCAAATTTTTTATTTCCTTCGCGACTCGATCCAAACAAGCAGGACGGAAATATCGGCAGGCGAAACTCCGGAAATTCTGCCGGCTTGACCGATTGATCGCGGGCGAATTTCGGAAAGTTTCTCCCTCGCCTCAAGTCTTAAATTTTGAATTTCGTTATAGTCGATATTTTCCGGAATGATTTTCGATTCCAGCCTGTCCGTCTTTTCGGCAAGTTCAAGTTGCTTTTTTATATAGCCTTCATAGAAAAAAGAAATTTCGACTTGAGCGGCGGCGGCGGGCGAAATTTCCGGCAAGTCAAAAATTTCTTTGAGTTTGTCGTAAGTCACGCCCGGACGACGCATCAATTCCGCAAGACGCATCGTCGTATGAATTTCCGGAAAACCGACTGCAGATAATTTTTGATTGACTTCGACGCTCGGCGTAATGATTTTTTCATTTAAAATTTTCGTCGCCGTTTCGATTTCGGCAAGTTTCTTTTCAAATTTTTCTGTTCGCTCCGGGTTTGCCAAACCGATTTTTATTGCGTGGGGAGTCAGCCGCAAGTCTGCATTGTCCTGCCGCAAAAGCAATCTGTATTCGGCTCGCGAAGTCATCATTCTGTAAGGTTCGCCCGTTCCCTTTGTTACAAGGTCGTCAATCAGAACGCCGATATAACCTTCAGAGCGTTTCAAGACAAGCGGCTCAAAATTTTTCACCTTCGCCGCCGCATTTATTCCCGCCATAAGTCCCTGAGCCGCCGCCTCCTCATAGCCGGAACTTCCGTTTGACTGACCGGCGGAAAAAAATCCGTCAATATTTTTAAATTCAAGCGTCGGTTTCAGTTGCGTCGGATTTATGCAATCGTACTCTATCGCGTAGCCGTGACGCATAATTTTTGCATTTTCAAGTCCCGGAATCGTGTGCAAAAATTCAATCTGAACATCTGCCGGCATACTCGTGGACATTCCCTGCACATAATATTCCGTCGTGTTCAGACCTTCCGGCTCAAGAAAAAGTTGGTGCCGCTCTTTGTCCGGGAAACGAATGATTTTTGATTCTATCGAAGGACAATAACGCGGTCCCACGCCTTCAATAATCCCGTTCGCCATCGGGGCACGGTGAAGATTTTTCCGCAAAATTTCGTGTGTCCGTTCGTTCGTGTACGTCAAATAACATTTAACTTGATTGTTCGCCGGCGTTTCGGTCATGAAAGAAAAATTTTGCATGCCGTCGTCGCCGTTTTGAATTTCCATTTTTGAAAAATCCAAAGTCCGGGCATCGACCCTTGCCGGCGTTCCGGTTTTAAATCTCATCAGTTTTACACCGAGTTTTTTTAAAGCGTCGGAAAGTTTCAACGCCGCCCGCTGACCGTTCGGCCCGCCGTCAAAAATACTTTCGCCGACAATTATTCTGCCTTTCAAATAAGTTCCCGACGCGAGGATAACGGTTTTCGCGGCAAAAAATTCTCCGGTTTCCGCAGAAACTCCGGTAACTTTCCCGTCCTCAACAAAAATATCTTCAATCAAAAGTTGTTTTAAATCAAGATTTTTCGTATTTTCGCAAACGTCTTTCATGAACGCCTGATAAATTTTTTTGTCCGCTTGAGCCCTCAAAGCGTGAACCGCAGGGCCTTTGCCGGTATTTAAAGTGCGAAATTGAATACAAGTTTTGTCTGCGGCAATTCCCATTTCCCCGCCTAGTGCATCTACTTCCCGGACGAGGTGACCTTTTGCCGAGCCGCCGATTGACGGGTTGCAGGGCATCATGGCGAGATTTTCCAGCGATAAAGTTGTCAGCAAAGTTTTGCAACCGAGCCGGGCTGAGGCAAGTGCCGCCTCAACTCCGGCATGACCGGCACCGATTACGATGACATCATATTTGTCGGCAATAAACATAAAAATTTTTCTCTCCTTCGATTTTTTGTCCGGAGCGTATTATAACACTTTTTCCGGTTTAAATACAAAACAAACCTCCGGGAAAAAATTTCTCCCCGAAGGTCTGTAAGAAAAAGGATTGTTGATTATGACAAATTTTTCAGATTATCAGAAGAACCATTCGACACGACCGAAGAGTTTCTGAGCATCTTTATTGTTGTGGAGCTGTTTGCCCTTGAAGTAAATACCTTTGAGTTGGATATTCTTGAAGAGGGTGTACTGTGTACCGATTTCCATACCTTTGGTATTGTACATTGCACCATCGTTCGCACCGTCCATCGAAACGTTGCCGCCCTGATAACGGTAGGATGCGTAAGCCATCCATGTGCCGGGCTGATCTTTCTTCGCCGCACCGTAGTTGAGTTCCACAACGTGCGAATGATTGAAGAAGTCGGCTTTGGTGTTGCGGAGGTATGCACCGACAAGACCGAACTTGTTGCCGCCGCCGAATCTGAAGGTTGATGCAACTTCCCAGATATTTGCATCGGAAGTATCCATCTTTCTGCTGTAAGCGGAATTGCGGAACATATCGGAATTGAAGTGGTAGTATGCACCGGTGAAGGAGAATCTGTTGCTCGGAGCATAAGTCAATGCGATACTCTGCATATTCATCGGATCGTTGGATTTGTACTTATCGCTGTAGTCGACGTTATAGCCGGAATTTGAGGAGCCGATAAGACCGAGAGAGTCATCATATCTCAAGTTGCCGACATCCATACGACCTGCACGAACCTGTACTTTCAAAATTTTACCGGCGTTGACTTCGATACCGGAAAGTTGATTGAAGAACATGAGGTTGCGGTCATAGCTTGTGAGGTCATTGTAACGACCGATTTTGACATTAAAGCTGCCGTAAGTACCGTCAGCCCAAACCTGCTGAAGTTTCGCGTCGCCCGTTGTGTCTTTCTTCATATTGAGAGACGCGTCGATACGGGATTTAATCTTCCAATGGTCGTTGACTTCCATTTGCGGTTCCAAACGGAGCAACAATTCATCGACGTTGTTTCTCCATTTTCTTTCACCGTAAGCCTGATCAAAGCGGTTGCTCTGATAGGTATAACGTGCTTCGCCGTGCCAGGAAACTTTGTCGGCATTTCTCTCAAGCTCTGCAACGCGAACGCCGAGATTGTCGAGTTCGTCACGGAA
>CAJOOE010000126.1 GCA_905236145.1 uncultured Selenomonadaceae bacterium | reverse complement strand
GAAACTTTCAATTCTTCAATCGAAACATTCAGGAGTGCGGAAAGTTCGCCCAAATGCGGCGTAATTACCGGAACCTGTCTGCAAAGTTTCAAGTCTTCGATTTTTCCGTTGAACGGGAAAAGAGCGTCGGCATCCAAGACAAGCGGTTTGTCTGTCGTTTCGACGATTTTTTTGACAAGTTCCTGCGTATCTTTGTCGCGACCGAGTCCCGGTCCCAGCAAAACAATATCCGCAGAATCGGCAAGATCCGAAATTTTGTCTGCCGCCTTTTCACCGCCGATAATCCCGGATTTTTTTTCGGGCAAAATTGCGGTCATTACTTCCGTCAATTTGACTTCATAAATCGGATTTAAACTTTCCGGCGTTGCCAAAGTCACAAGTCCGGCACCTGCACGCAGAGCGGACTTTGCCGCCAAACACGCCGCACCGGTCATTCCGGCAGAGCCGGCAACAATCAAAATTTTTCCGCAGGAACCTTTGTAAGCGGATTTTTCTCTTTTCGGCAAAAGAGTCGGGGCAAGTTCGTCGTCAATCAAAGTCTGATGAATTTCGTCCGTCAAAAGTTTTCCGGGAATACCTATATCGTCAACAAAAAGTTTTCCGACGTGTTCCGCACCCGGACAAATAAAATGACCGACTTTCGGGAGTCCGAAGGTTATCGTGCAATTTGCATTTACAGCCGCCTCTCCGACCGCTCCGCTGTCAGCCTCCACGCCGGAAGGAATATCGACCGAAATTATCGGCTTGCCGGAAGAATTTGCAAGCCGGATAAGTCTGAGGGCAGAAGGGCGAAGTTGTCCGGAAAATCCGGTACCGAGTATTCCGTCTATTATCGCGTCGGTAAATCTCAAAGTAACCTTCAACCGCTCCCAAGCTCTGTCGTTTTCAAGTTGCTGAATTTCAATGCCCATGTTCCGCAAAATTTTCATTTGAGCGTTGAGCGACTCCGTCCGATGATCTTTGTTGCCGGTCAGAAAAATTTTTATTCCGGCACCGAGATTTGAAAGATACCTTGCCGCCGTCAAAGCGTCGCCGCCGTTGTTTCCGCTGCCCGCCAAAACGCAAATGCTTTTTTTTGAAACGTCGGCGATAACTTCCCGGACGACTTCCGAAACGCGATGCCCGGCACTTTCCATCAACGCCGATTCCGTCAATCCGTAATCTTCCGTCGCAACTTTGTCGATACCGCGTATTTCTTTTGCCAATGCAATTTTCATTTCAAAAATCCTCTTTCCGTTTTCATTTGAGCCGATATATTCCGCAAAACCGGCAAATATTCCTGCCCGACCGGTCAAGGGCAAGGTTTAAAACGAATCAAAAAAATTCGGATAGGAAATTTTTATGCAGTCCTCGTCGTCAATTTCGACTCCTTCCGCCGCCGCTCCGAAAATCGCCGCAGACATTGCCATTCTGTGATCTGCGTAAGTTTTGCAACCGGCGAAAAATTTTTCCCGCCCGCCGTGAATAATCAGGCTGTCCTCCGTCGCCTCGAAAGAACCCGGAGAAATTTTGTTAAATTCCCGGACTATCGCGTCAAGTCTGTCGGTTTCCTTTACCCTCAATTCCCCGACATCGCGAATAATCGTATCGCCCTCCGCAAAAGCCGCCGCAACCGCCAAAGCCGGAATTTCGTCGATAAGTCGCGGGATAATTTCGCCGCCGTACTCCGTTCCGTGAAGTTTTGAGGAAACAATTTTCAAATCGGCGGAAAGTTCGCCGCCGCTCTCCCTCTCGTTCAAAATTTCAATTTTCGCGCCGGATTTTTTCATTACGTCCAAAATCCCCGTCCGCGTTTCGTTTATCCCGACATTTTTTATCGTAATTTCGGAGTCCGGCAAAATTGAGGCAAGGACAATGTGATAAGCGGCGGAACTTATATCGCCCGGCACGACGATTTTTTCGGGAGCAAAAATTCTTTCCGGCGGGTAAACTTTTACGACTTTGCCGGAAGTTTCGATTTTCACGCCGAAAGACTTCAACATTTTTTCCGTGTGATTGCGGGAGGGGTAAGGCTCGACAATTTCAGTCGGCTCGTCCGCATAAAGTCCCGCCAAAATTATTGCCGATTTTACTTGAGCACTCGCAACCGGCATTTCGTAATTTATTCCGCGAATTTTTCCGAAGGGCGACAAAACGGTTATCGGCAAATTTTTGTTTCCGTTCCTTCCGACAATCGTCGCACCCATTTGAGTGAGCGGCTTTATTACTCTGCCCATCGGTCTTTTGCGGAGTGAATCGTCGCCGGTGAAAGTCGCCAAAAATTTTTGCGGTGCGAAAAGTCCGAGTAAAAGTCTGACCGTCGTCCCGGAATTTCCCGCATCCAAAATATTTTCCGGCTCTTTCAATCCTTTCAAGCCGTTGCCCGTCACCAAAATTTTATCTTCAAATTCTTCAATCTTAACGCCGACCGCCCGCATGCAGGAAATTGTAGAAAGGCAATCCGCTCCCCGCAAAAAATTTGTAATTTCGACCGGAGTATCTCCCAGCCCGGCAAGCATTATGCTCCGATGTGAAATCGACTTGTCGCCGGGAATTTCAAAAGTCCCGTGCAGTCCGTGATTCAGCTTTAAAATTTTTTTCACTTGACATTACCTCCGAAAAAATTTTCCGGTCACTCAAAAATCCGGTATTCGTAAATTTTATGCACCCGGAGAAAATCCGCCGACAATTTGAATCAAGACAAAGAGAATCAATCCGACGACAGAGCCGACAACAGAGCCGTTCATGCGAATCCATACAAAATCTTGCTCCGCTTTGTCGTAAACCAATTCATTCAATTTTTCGTCGGTAAGTTTTCCGAGAGCGGCACGGGCAACGGAGCCGATCAAAGGTTGAGCGTGAAGGGCGGTTCTTGCGGCAAGTTCGTAAATAAATTTTTCCGTCGCCGCTTTAACATTCCCGTCATTTTTCAAGAGATTGAGAAGGCGGCTGTATTCTTCGTTGAGCATTTCGACAAAAACCGTTCCGAGTGTCCTCTTTCCTGCCTTGCCCGCCAAAATTTCCTCAACGTCCGCGACGGCAATCTGATTTTCCAAATGAATCAACGCCGTCTCTATCGCACTTTCAATCGGCATTGAGGCGGCTATGTCAAGTTGCAACCTTTCGACCAAATCTTTAAATTCCGGATTTTCCGACATCTCCGCAATTTTCAATCGACATTCGTTTAAAGTTTTTCGTTGCAAAGGCGTATCGGTTGAAAGTTCGTCCAGAAATTTCAAAAGTTGCGTCTGCATAATTTGAGCCGCCTCTTCAAAATTTACGAAGTCCAAAGCCTGAGCCAATCCGGCGAGAAGGACGGAGAAAACGCCGGAAGATTGTGTTTTTTCTGCGGCGTACTCTTCCAAAATTCCCTGAAGTTTGATCCGCGTGTCCGGTTTTTCTGCGGTTACGCGAACTCTCTTTATCAAAGCCTCAAAAATTTCCCTGTCCTTGTCGCTCTTTTTTATTCTTTCGCCGAGCTCCGAGATCAATTTTTTTGAGTCAATATCGCCGATCGCCCGCCGGATTGTTACGGCAACCGATTTCGCCGGAGAATTTTTGTCTTGCGAATTTATAAATTTTTTTAAGGCGGTAAAAATTTCCGTCAAAAAAAGCTGTCGCGTTTCCGGCTTTTCAAAATATTCCGTGAGCATCGGCAGAAGGTGTAAGTCACCCATTTTTTTAAAAATCGTCCGGCGGGAGAAAAATTCTTTCTGCACCATTGTCACGGATGCCTCGACAAAATCCGGGCGGCGGTTGGGAAGTATGGCCGTGTGGAAGGGAAAGCCCAGCGGCTTTTTGAAAAGTGCCGTAACCGCGAACCAGTCCGCTATTCCTCCGACCAGAGCCGCCTCCGTCACAAACAAAAATCCTTCCGCAAAAATCGAATCGGGCGACAAATTTTTTACTCCGACCGCCGCCAAAAAAAGCAGTCCCGCACATAAAAGAGTCGTGTCCGCATTATTCCATCTGTTCAAAATTTTTACACTGCCTTTCAACTTCAAAATTAAGACCGGGAAAAGTATAATGCAAAATTTCTCTGAAGTCTATCAAATTTTGTAAGTGCATGGGGTGAGCGGAATTTTTTTTGTCGATTGTACAGCGAAAAGAAAAATGTTATAATGCGTCGGCAAGGAGGGGAAAATTGTGTTGATGAAAGTTTTGAAAGAATCTTTGAGTAAAATTGACTGTCTGCTTTTGGCGGCGGCGACTTTTATTTTTTTGACGACGCCGGATTATTCAAATTTGACGACCGACGACAAAATTTATCTCGGCGTGTTCGCAATTTGGATTATAATGCTTGCCGTGAGAATCTTCATAAAATACAGGAACGAGGGAGCAAGGAATAATGAGTAAGGCAATTTTTTTTGACATAGACGGAACTTTGATTGACGTGACGAAGGGAGTCACTCATATAAGCTGCAGAGTGCGGGAGAGTTTGAGAAAACTTCAGAAAGCCGGTCACAAAATTTTTTTGGCGAGCGGCAGACCTTACGCCTTTTTGGACGCGGAGCTTTTGGATTTCGGCTTTGACGGCTATGTTTTGAATAACGGTGCGGTCGTGGCGGTTGACGGCGAAGTTATTTTTCAAGAGGAATTGGATCGGGCAACCGTCGAAAATATCTGCGAAATGTGCGAACGGGAAAACGTCGAATACATTTTGGAAAGTCATCCGTATGTTTACCTGCGTCCGGAGTTCAAGATTTTTGAGGACTTTTACACGAGCATAGATATAAGCTTGGATTTGTTTGTCCGCGAATTTAACATTTCCGACGTTTCCACGCTCAAAATGGAATTTATAACAAGGCGGCAAGATTCCGACGAGGTTGACGGGATTTACACCAAAATTTTGAAAACGCCCGGATTTGACGGCTGGTGCGATCCCTTCCACTACAAAAATCTTGAACTCTATTCCGCAAAAAATTCAAAGGGCAGCGGAATCGTAAAGGCATTGGAATTTTTGAAAATCGACTTGAAAGACTCTTACGCTTTCGGCGACGGAAGAAACGATATTGAAATGTTGCAGACTGTCGGTACCGGTCTGGCGATGGGAAATGCCGCAGACGAAGTGAAAAAATTTGCGGATTACGTCGTGCCGAGTGTTCACGAGGACGGAGTCGCCGTCGGGACGGAAAAATATATTTTGTGAAGGTGAAGGAAAATCGAATACAAATTTTTAAAAATTTTGAGCCGGATAATGTGCGTTCTGCCCTTTAAAATTTCTCTTGCAATCGGAAACGCGATTGCGGCTCTTGCGTGGATTTTTCTGCCGGGCAAGCGGAAAAAAATTGCCGTCGAAAATATTTGCGGGTGTTTGAAAGTTTCACAAGACGAGGCGGAAAAAATTGCAAAGGAAAGTACCTTGCAATTCGGGCAAATTTTTGTCGAAGTTATGATTTTCCCGGAACTCAAAAAAACTATGGCGGAACACGTCAAAGTCGTCGGTCTGAATTATTTGACGGATTACATAAAATCCGGCGAAAGAAACGGACGCGGAGCGGTCATAATGACCTGCCACAGCGACAACTGGGAGCTTATGGGCGGGGCGTTCGCTCAAAACGGTATTCCTCTGGTCGGCGTTGCGAAAAAGCAAAAATCCGAAGGTGCGGATAAATTCGTAAACGAGCAGCGAACTTTAATCGGTATGCACATCACCTATCGGAGCGGTGTCCGGGAAATGTATAAAATGCTGGACGAAGGTCATTTTATCGGGCTGATAATGGATCAGGACGTGGGAAGAAGTGACGGCGTTGTCGTAAAATTTTTTGACCGGGCGACGAATTTTGTCACCGGTGCGGCGAGTATGTCGCGATTTCGGGACATTCCGATTTTCCCGGCGTTTATGCACAGAAACCCGGACAAAACTCACACGCTTGAAATTTTCCCGCCGATTTTTACCGAAAAGACGAAGGACAAGCGTGCGGATATAAAAAATATGACGCAGAAACTTGCGACGCTTACCGAAGAACATATAAAAAAATATCCGGCAGAATGGTTTTGGTTGCATGACCGTTGGAAGTCGATGAGAGTGGAATTTACGCCGGAAGAAGTCGCGGAGTTTAACCGGGAGTTAAATTTGTGACAAAAAATATTGACGATTTTTTGCAGGAAAATTGCGACGTTGCCGGAAAAAGCAAACTTGCAACGAAAAAAATTTGACGGAGGGAGAAAATATTTTATGAAAAAATACAATACCGCGATCGTCGGGGCGACGGGTGCGGTCGGTCAGGAATTTTTGAAACTTATGGAGGAAAGAAAATTTCCTTACGCAGAATTGAAATTGCTCGCGTCCTCACGTTCCGCCGGCAAGAAAATCAATTTCATGGGAAAAGAGTACACGGTTGAGGAAACGACGGAAAATTCTTTTGAAGGCATGGACTTTGTACTTTTCGCGGGCGGCTCGGCAAGCAAACTTTTCGCACCGGCGGCGGTCAAGGCGGGAGCGGTCGCGATAGACAATTCTTCAACTTTTCGCATGGATCCGGAAGTCCCGCTCGTCGTGCCGGAAGTCAATCCGCAGGCAATTTCCCGGCACAAGGGAATAATTGCAAATCCGAACTGCTCGACGATAATAATGGTCATGGCTTTGAAACCGCTTTACGAAATTTCAAAAATTCGTCGCGTGGTGGTTTCGACTTATCAGGCGGTAAGCGGTGCCGGTCGCGAAGGAATGGAGGAACTCAAAACTCAGCTCGACGCTCTGGCAACCGGAAAGGAAATCCGACCGAAAATTTTGCCGGTCGCGTCGCTTGACAAGCATTATCAAATCGCGTCCAATCTTCTGCCGCAAATCGACGTATTCAAAGACAATCTCTACACAAAAGAAGAAATGAAAATGATCGACGAAACGCGAAAAATTATGGAAGACGACGATATGAGAATCACGGCAACGACAGTTCGCGTTCCGGTTTACAGAAGTCATGCGGAATCGGTCAACATTGAATTTGAAGACGAAGTTTCGGTTGAGGCGGCAAGAAACGCACTTGAAAAATTTCCCGGCGTGATTTTGCGTGACAACCCGGACGAAATGATTTACCCGCAACCTTTGGAAACTTCCGGCAAAGATGATGTTGAAGTCGGCAGAATAAGAAAAGATTTTTCCGTCGAACACGGCTTGAATCTTTGGGTCTGCGGAGATCAAATTCGCAAGGGAGCGGCATTGAACGCCCTGCAAATTGCGGAACGTATGATAAAGGATAAGATGGTCGGTTAATCGGATGGTCGGTAATACCGTCCGCCTTTCAGCTTACCACTTTGAAAGGGGTCGTGATGTTTGCAAAAGCAGAATACCTTAAAAAAATCCGTCGAATTGTCCGGCGTCGGACTTCATTCCGGTAAACCCGTCAATTTCAAAATGAATCCCGGCGACGAGAACGAGGGAATAGTTTTCGTCCGTACGGATTTGCCCGGCAACCCGGAAATTCATGCGACCGCCGCAAATGTCACGGCGACGCTCCGGGCGACGACTTTGGAGGAAAACGGCGTTAAGGTTTTTACCGTCGAACATTTGATGAGTGCGTTGAATGTCTGCGGGATTGATAATTGCAGGATTGAAATGAGTGCGGAGGAGCCGCCGGTATTGAACGGAAATTCCGAAGATTTTTTCCGGGCGATAAAATCCGCCGGAGTGGTCGAACAAAATTCACCGCGTCGCGAAATAAAAATCGAAAAAGTTTATCGAATCGACGACAGGGAAGGCAAGCGTTTTGTCATGGCTCTCCCTTACGACGGTTTCAGAATCAGTTTTACTTCCGTCAATCCCAATCCGCTCGTCGGTATTCAATACGCCGATTTTGAAATAACTCCGGAAGTTTACGAAAAAGAAATTGCACCGGCAAGGACGATTGCCTACGAAAAAGAAATTGCCGCCCTTCGCGAACACGGCTTGGGACTCGGCGGAACAATCGACAATGTTATCGTTTACAATGACGAACGCTGGCTTAATGAACTGAAATACAAAGACGAACTCGTACGCCACAAAATTTTGGATTTGATCGGCGACATTCGACTTGCCGGAATTTTTAATTGTCATTTGATTGCGGCGGCATCCGGTCACGCCCTGAACACCGCACTTGCAAAAAAAATTTACTCCGACTTTGATTTAAGCGTTTGAAAAATGAAAAAAATTATTCTGTTTTATAATCCCGTTTCCGGAAATGCGACGTTCAAAAGGCGACTTGATGAAATTGTCGAAATGTTTCAGCGACGCGAAATTTTGCCGATGCTTTACAGGACTTGCCCCGGCGAAAATTCGGATTTTGTGAAGTTTGTATTTGAAAGCCGGGCGGACGGAGTTGTTGCGGCGGGCGGCGACGGAACTCTGCACCTTGCCGCAAACCTGCTGAAGAAAAATAAAATCGACTTGCCGCTCGGAATTATCGGCAGCGGAACTTCAAACGATTTCGCGACGCATTTGGAAATTGACGGCGGCGAAGATTATTTTGATGTTATTGCGGGAGGTATTACCCGTCCGATTGATTTGGGATTGGCGAACGGCAAAGAATATTTTGTAAATGTTGCGAGTGCGGGAGCGTTTACTTCCGTCGCTCACGAAGTCAATGTACGCCTGAAAAATTTTATCGGCAAGCCGGCTTATTATTTGCAGGGAATAAAAGAGTTGCCGAATTTTAAAAGTGTTCCGCTGAAAATTACCGCCGACGGAAAATTTTTTGAAACGGACGCTTTTTTGTTTCTGATTTTAAACAGTCCCGCAGTCGCCGGCTTGAAAAAGGTTACCGACAAGGCGAAAATCGACGACGGAAAACTTGATTTGATCGTCATAAAAAAAACCGGAGCCGCAAACCTTATCGCACTTGCAAAAGATATTTTCGCCGGCAAATGCGTCCGGGAAAGTCCGGAAATTTTTTACATTCAAGCGAAAAATTTTGAAATTGATTCAGAAATTGAATTGAAAGGCGATTTGGACGGAGAGCAGGGAGATTCTCTGCCGCTGAAAATCGAAACGATTCCGAACGCTTTGAATTTTTTTGCCCGGCTTTAAATTCTTCAAAGAGGTATAAAAAATGCAGAAGGATAAGAATAAAAAAACTTTGGCGGGGAAAATATCCGATAACTTTGTGGAAGGTCTTATAATAGTCATACCGCTTGCGATAACGGCTTTTGCCGTGATGGCTCTCTTGAGTTTTACCGAAGAAACGATCGGATCTCATTTGCCGATACATTTTCCGGGAGTCGGTCTTGTGACGATAATAATTTCAATTTGGCTCGTCGGACTTTTGAGCGGTCATAAGGCATCAAAAAAATGTTTGGAACTCGGCGACAGGTTTTTGGACAAAATTCCGGTCGTCAAATTTATTTACAGCTCGGTAAAAAAATTTTCCGCCGCAATTTTTGAATCTGATTCAATGTTCAAAAAAGTCGTCCTCGTTCCTCACGGCGGAGTAATGTCTTTGGGCTTTTTGATGAACGGAGTGCCGAAAGCCGTCGAAGAAAAATTTGGCGACGATTATGTCTGCGTTTTCATTCCCTGGAGTCTGAACATGACTTCCGGAATAAATTTCTTCGTGAAAAAATCTGAAGTAATTCCGCTCGACATGGAGCCGGAGGACGCACTTCAATTTATTTTGACGGCGGGAACGACTTCTGCAGTGTCGCACGAAAAATTGCCGGGCGACAAGGAGCGGATCGAATTTGACTTGCCGGGAAATTCCGGGAAATAAAGATTTTGCAGAAAAAATTCGTTGTTTTGGAAATTGTCAAAAAATTTTTTAATTTTTTCTGTCAACCGGGCAGGAACACTTTTCAATTCGGCGAATATCCCTTGCATAAAAGTTCGCCGAAAGGCATAAGGCGTTAAATCGTTTTATAAGATGGGAGAGGATCATTAATGACTGAAGCAACAACCACTATTGAAAACAAAACCGGTATTCATGCACGTCCGGCATCCGTATTTGTTCAGACTGCAACAAAATTCAAATCCAAAGTTCAGATTAAAGCGAAGGGCAAGACCGTTGATGCGAAATCCATTCTCATGATTATGAGCATGGGCTTGGTCAAAGGTACGGAAATTACCATTTGTGCCGACGGTCCGGACGAAGCCGATGCCGTCAATGCGTTGAAAGAACTTGTCGATTCAAAATTCGGCGAAGAGTAAGACGAACTCCGCCAAATTTCTCCGGAGGGGGTTCATGCCGCCTCCTATTTTTGTATCGGTCAGTATTCGTGGAGGGTAAAAATTTATGGCAGAGAAAATCAAAGGTAAAGGCGTAATTTCCGGTATCGCAGTCGGTACAATCTTGCTTGCGGGGCAGAATCTCGACAGCTTTATAGTAAACTACAAACCCGGCAAAAAAGCGGACGAAAAGAAAAAGGCGGCAGACGCACTCGTGAAAGTTGCCGAAAATCTTCAGAAAAGCATTGAGGAATTTCAGGAAAAAGGACTCAAAGAGCAGGCAGGTATTCTTGAAGCCCATCGTCTTTTGGTCGCGGATCCCGGCGTAAGCGAAAAGATCGAAGAAGAATTTGAGAAAGTTGACAGTGCTCCGGTTGCCGTTCTCAACGTCTATGAGGCAAGTGCTCAAATGTTTGAGGCAATGGAGGACGAATATTTTCGCGGTCGTGCCGTCGATATGCGTGACGTCGGCAAACGCATCGCAAAATATTTGCTCGGCATCAAAGAGCCGGAAATCGCCGGAAAAGTCATTGTTGCCGGTAAAGAAATTGAGCCTTCCGTCATCGCAGGACTTCCCACAGACAAAATCGCCGGCGTTATTCTCGGTGCAGGTTCCACGACTGCTCACGCGGTCATCATCGAAAAGACCCGTGCAATTCCGACGGTCGTCGGCGTGGGTGACGGCATAGATCAAATGGCAAACGGCGACCCCGCAATTTTGGACGGCGGCACCGGCGAAATTTTGATCCGTCCTTCCGCAGAAGAACGCAAGAGCTACGACGAAAAAATCAAAAAGCAGGAAGAACTCAAAGCATATTATGCAACGCTCAAAACACTTCCGGCGAAAACTTTGGACGGCGTTGAAGTCGATCTCGTCGCAAATATCGGTTCTCCCGCAGACGTTGACGCGGCAAACGGTTTCGGTGCTCAGGGTGTCGGACTTTTCCGCTCCGAATTTGTTTTCATGGGCAAGAGCGACGTTCCGAAAGAAGAAGATCAGTTCAAAGAATATAAAGCGGCTGTCG
>CAJOOE010000125.1 GCA_905236145.1 uncultured Selenomonadaceae bacterium | reverse complement strand
CGGCGGCGGCGGACAAAGTTTTTTTGACCGTCGCCGGGCTTGCCGTCGATATAAAAAAGATTGCGGAGGAAGTTTGAGAAATGACAAAAAAAATTTTTGCGGGATTCGGTATCGCGTTGACCGCAATTTTGCTTTTTGCCGGCTGCGGCGAAACTTCCGGGAAAAATGATTCGATTGAAATTGAGAGGAGTGTAATTGACGTGCCGAAAATTACTTTGAACGACGGAAACAAAATGCCGGTTATCGGCTTGGGGACTTGGACGCTTGACGACAAAACTGCGGAAGAATGTGTTTATTACGCGATTAAATCCGGTTACAGGCTGATTGACACGGCTCAATATTACGGCAATGAAGTCGGCGTGGGGAAAGGTATTCGTCGGGCAATTTCGGACGGAACGGTTACACGCGAAGAAATTTTCGTCACGACAAAAATAATGCCCGGAAATTATCGGAATCCGGACAAAGCGATTGACAATTCCCTTGCCGCTCTCAATTTGAATTATACAGACCTTATGCTTATTCATCAGCCGGGAGCGAATGACGAAGAAGTTTACAAGGCGATTGAGCGGGGAGTTCGTGCAGGAAAAATCAAATCCGCCGGCATTTCCAATTATTATACGCCGAAAGATTTTGAGCGGATTTTAAAAATTGCGGAAATTGTTCCCGCCGTCGTTCAAAACGAAAATCACCCGTTCTATCAAAATGAAAAACTCAAAGAATATTTGAAAAAGTATAATACATTCGTCGAATGTTGGTATCCTTTGGGCGGCAGGGGAAACACTCAAAATTTTTTCTCGAACGAAACGATCAAAAAAATTGCGGCGGCTCACGGCAAAACTCCGGCACAAATTATTCTCCGGCATCAAATTCAGAGCGGTTATGTCACGATTCCCGGTTCAAAAAATCCGGAACACATTTCCGAAAACATAAATATTTTTGACTTTGAACTTTCGCCGGAAGAAATGAAAATGATGAACGGATTGAATAAAAACCGGCGTTTTGAAAATTGGTAAATAATCGGCGAAAAATTTTTTCGGCAAAAAAAAACCGCTCCGTTGAATCGGGACGGCTTTATTTTTTTGTATTATCTTCGTGAAATCAAATTTGCCTGTCGTTATCTTCCGGAAAATCATTTTTGGAAAAAACCGCATCTTTGTACTTGTAAAATGCACTCCGGCTCAAATTCAGAGCGGCAACCGTTTCAATGACGGTTTTATACTTTTTCTCCGCAATCAATTCTTTTGCCTTAATCGTCTTTTTGACGGCGGCGGGCAAAATATCTGCACGGACAATATAAAACTTTTCGCCGTTTTTTCCTTTCATTGAAAAACATCTCCCGAAAAAATTTTTAAATCAGGTGCGGTAACCGGATTTTTTGCCGTAAGCGATAAGTCCCCAAGTGTAACCGATCGACAGAATCAACGCACCGACATAACTTATTCCCCAAGAAAGTCCGAAACCTATCGGAGCGTGTAAAATGTAAGCTCCGACGATGTACATATAAAACATTCCCGGTGCCAAAGCAATCGGATAAGGCAGCCCGTTTTTCATCATGTACACGGCAATCATGGCAAAGGCAAATACCGCAATCGTTTCGTTTGCCCATGAAAAATATCTCCACAAAACATTGAAACCGCCGGCATCCGACTTCGCAAAGTAGAGAACTCCGGCAACGACGGAAAATAAAATCAACGACAAAATCAAATTGTTTTGCTTTTTACTCCGGTCAATCCCCAGAGCGTCACTCAACATAAGCCGCAAAGATCTCAAAGCCGTATCGCCGGAAGTAATCGCCAAAACTATTACGCCGAGAACGGCAATCATGCCGCCGATATTTCCCAACATATCAATCGCAATCTTTCCGACGACGACGGTGGCGGATTTTCTCAAGGCTTCATTATCGACAAGTCCGGAGTTTACGGCACCCATCGCCGCTCCCGCCCAGCTCATGGCAATAAATCCTTCCGCAATCATCGTATTGTAAAAAATCAGTCTGCCGTCCTCCTCATTTTTCACCGTCCGTGCAATCATTGTCGCCTGCGTGGAGTGAAAGCCGGAAACTATTCCGCAGGCAACCGTGACAAAGAAGAGCGGGATAAAATTGTCGCCGTAAGGATGAACTCCGGAAATTCCGGTTTCCCAAATTTCGTTAAGCGGGTACCCGTTGATAAACAGACCGAAGAAAATTCCGACGGCTGAAAGCAAAAGTATCATACCGAACACCGGATAAACTTTGCCGATAATTTTATCAATCGGCAAAAGAGTAGCCACAAGGTAATAAGCAAAAATTACGCCGTAAACCGTGACGACCGTCGAATTTAATTCCTTGACACTGCCGCCCAAAATTTGAGCGACAAACAAATCTCCGGGCGTGTAAATGAAAACCGCACCGACCAAGAGCATCAAAAGGCAGACGAAAACATGATAAATCGCGTAAACATTTTTACCCAAAAATCTTTTCACCAAGTCCGGCATCTGTTCGCCGTTGTTCCGGACGGAAATCATTCCGCTCATATAATCGTGAACGGCACCGCCCAAAACACAACCTATGGGAATCGTTATAAATGCAACCGGTCCGAAAAGTATTCCCTGAATCGGCCCCAAGACCGGCCCCGTGCCGGCAATATTCAAAAGTTCAATCAGGCAACCTTTCCATTTGCTCAAGGGGACAAAGTCCATTCCGTCACCCTTTGCATAAGCCGGAGTTTTTGCGGAGGCTCGCGGTTTCATCAACCTTTCGATAAAATATCCGTAAACCGCCCCGCCGACGATTAAAACTGTAAGTCCCAGAATAAAAGTTATCATTTTTTTGCATTACCTCCCGTTGAAGTTGAGTCCTTCTTCTTCAAAATTCTCTTTTCGGCATAACCGGTCAAATGTTCGACGATAATTTCCGCAGCGTCCGCAACAGATTTTTGATATGCCTCGTCTGCCGCACTCTCATAACCTTTGTGCGGTTTCCTGTGCTTTACCGCTTGACCGACCAAATTTCTCTGCCACAAGACGACGTTTGATTCAACTTCCGAAAAATTCAGATTGACCGCCGTCCCAAAAACCGTCCGGCTTGTCCTTAATGCGTCGAAAACTCCGAACCCGATACCGACCGACCTGTGAGAGCCGGTTTCAATGCCTATTCCGACGGAGTCGCCGATTTTTTTGCCGGTGCCGAGTGCGATTATACTACACTTGACGACGTATTGCACTCCGAATTTTTTGTAAAAATCTTGATCCAATCCGGCGTTTAAATCGACTTTGTGAGAAATTTCCGTCGTGTCGAACACAAGCGAATCACCGAAAACATCAACCGATTTTTTTACATCGGAAAATTTTTTCGCCGAATTTTTGAGTTCGGAATCTTTTTCGACGGCGGCAAGACTTTCCTCTTTGTTTTCGGAAGTTTCGCCGGAAGTTTCTTCGCCGGTATCGACGACGACAAAAATTTTCTTCTCGTCAAGTCTTTTCAAAACTTCTTCACGCAAAAGTAAATCCGTCCCCAGTTCTTGAAATCGCGTTTCGTCGTTAAATTCAATCGCAATTTTTATTCTTTCCTCCGGCGGAATTTCTTTGACTTCCTTCTTTGACTTCGCCGCCGCCGTGCCGCTCAAAATAAAAATTATCGCCAAAAATATCGGGAAAAATTTTTTCAATTTCAACCACTCCTCACATACCTTTCAGCATGACATGAGTATGCAAAACTTCGCCCAAAGCCGGAGAAAAAAGCCATTCCGCCCGGATAAAGTCAAAGCCCTGTCTCAAGCCGTTTTTTGAAAGTTCCGTTTCGACTTCTTCCGGATTTTCGACGTAAATGAAAACGATTCGCTTGTCCGGGTGATTTTTGCAAATTTTAATCAATTTTTTGAGCGAGCCGGATTTTGTCGAGTCGATGACTTCTTCAAATTTCTGCACGCCGAAAATTTTTTTGACGGCGGAAATCCTCTCGGTCGAAGTGTAAAAAATTCTGCTCCTGCCGGACATAATCGCAGAAAGATTGAGCAGGCGATCCTGTTCGCCGGTGTGAAAATCTTGCAGAGCCCTGTACATATTGCCGAAAATTTCCGCACTGTGCCAACCGGTATTTTTGAAAGTTTGAAACCACATTTCATTCAGAGCGTCGGACAAATCCAAATCCAGAGAAATGTCGATAAAATGATAAATCGCCGGGCGGGATTGTTTCCGGCGACCTTCAACTCTTTCCGTCGTCACAAAAGCATCGAATTTATCCGGAAGTTTCAAATATTTTTCGGCATAGAGTTTATTCAGCAAATCTTGATCAAATAAATCGCATTGAGGATGCTCCGTCAAAAATTTTATTCCGCTCTCAAATTCTTCCGTATTTTTCCGGAAATAATCCAAATTCATAATCAGAACGCCGGCATTGAAATAATCTTCCGGTTTTACAAAATTTTCGGTCAGCAGATATTTGCGGGCAAGATTTTTTTTGAAAGTCGCATCAATATTTTTTTCGGCGACGGCGGCAAGCGGTTTTTCTTCCGGCGAAAAATTCCAAAGTTCCGCAATATCCAGATTTACATAAGTATCCGCGTCCAGGTAAATTATTTTTGAAATTTCCTGCGGCAGAACTTCCGGCGACAAAAGTCTGTAAAGGGTACCGATACTGAATCTTTCCTTTTTGAGTTGCGGAAATTTTTCTTTGAAGTCGGCGAGTTTTTCGCGGCAAAGATCGGAAACGTCGTAAAAATTTATTTGTTGCCCGAAATTTTCCGCGAGTTCGTCAAAAATTTTTCTGTTCGCGTCGGTCAAAGTTTCGTCGTGTAAAATATGAACGGTGACTTTGTCCCGCGTGTGTTCAAAAATCGAGGCGGCGGAAACTCCGACAAATTTTGAATAATGTCCGTCCCTGTCATACATTCCGTAACAAATATGAATCATTTTTTTACTCCTTAATTTCCCGATTATCCCTTATCCCGCTCTTTTATCGTTCGGACTTCAAGACCTTCCCGCAAATTTCCGGTTCCGGCGACAACCACGACCTCACCGGGATTTATTCCGGAAACTTTAACCGCATTGTCTTTGAAATTTTTCACTTCGACATTTTTCAAATTTACCCTGTTGTCTTTGACAACCCAAACTCCCGGCTTGTCGCCCGCCTGATAAATTGCGGCGAGCGGAAGAACGACGGATTTTTCTGCGGCATTTCCGGCAAAATTGAAAATCGCGTTCGCGGTCATTCCCGGCTTTAAATCTGCCGGCGGATTTGTCAGCGTGATTTTTACGGAAAAGGTGCGGGAATTGTTGTCTGCCATCGGCGAAATTTCCCTGACCGTACCGTCAAAATTTCCGTCCGTCGCCCAGAAATTTATTTTCGCCGGCATACCTTCACGAATTTCGGAAATTTTATTTTCCGGAATTTCTGCGGCAACTTCCAATTCATTCGTTTGAATCAAAGTCAACACCTTTTGCCCCGCCGCGACCACTTGACCGACTTCCGCATTTGTATTTGAAATTATTCCGGCGGCGTTTGCGGTTAAATTTGTATATTCCGTCGCATTGTATTTGTATTGAGCGTCCGCGATTGCACTTTCATAATTTGCCTGAGCTGCGTTGTATTGAGTTCTGTATTGATCCAAAGTCGCGGCAGAAATTGCATTTTCTTCAAAAAGTTTCGCGTATCTTTCAAAATTGTTTTTTGCGAGTTCCAGTTGAGCCTTTGCGGAGGAAACCGCCGCATCACTTCCGCGAAGTTGTTCGTTAAAGTCTTTCGGGTCTATCGTCATCAAAACATCGCCGGCATTTACCGCACTGCCCGGTTGAACTCTGCGTGAAATAATTTTCCCGCCGACCTGAAATGCCATATCCGTTTCATAACGTCCTTTGACTTTTCCCGGATAATTTTCGGTCATTCCGGAATTTTCAATCTCGGCAACCCGGACTTTCACAATCACCGGTTTTTCTTCGACAGCCTTTTCGTCACCGCAGCCGGAAAAAATCATTCCGCAAATTGCCGCGATCGCAAAAAATTTTTTTCGTTTCATAAAAAAATTTTCTCCTCGTTTTATGGGTTTTCGGTAAACACATTTTACCGGAAAAATTTGCGTATGTCTTTATTTTTTATCAGAAAGCGGCGTTAAATCAACTTTACCGACGCACTCCAAAAAATTTTTCTTCCGTCAATTTTCGATATAAAGTTTTGTCCCGTCCGAAAACAAAATAAAATTTGTCCCGATGTCCGCAACGATCCTGCCTTCAAAATTTTCTCCGACGCTCACGTTAAAATTTTTTTCGGAGGAAATTTTGTTGCCGGCGAAGGTAACTTTTTTTATTATCGCAAATTTATCCGTTCCGCTTATCGCCGTTCCCGTCAAATACATTTGTGCAGAAATTTCTTCGGAAGGCGGCGGACTTTTAAAATTTTCCGGTTCGCCGACTCTTTCGGTTTTCGGAATTTCGGCGGGAGTCTTTGAAATTTTCGTCGCGACTTCAAAAGGATTTGCGATTGAAAGATTTTCCGGATTCGCTCCGATAACCGGTTTTATTTTTTCGTCGCTTTTCGTCCGGATTACATTTTTTTTATCGGTCGAAATTTTTTCCGAAATTTCCCGGCTTTCCGGCGACTTGTTCACGGAAATTTCTTCGCCGCCGGAATTTTCTTCCGGAAAAAATACAATCAAAAGAATTACGCACAAAATCAGTCCGGCGACTCTGAATTTTGATTTTTTTATCTCTTCAAGTTCAAGCGTCAAAAATTCTTTCAACTTCTCTTTCAAAAAATTCTCCTCCGAAAATTTATTTTTCGCCGCACATTTTACCGGGTATTTGCTTTTCGTCAAATTAAAAAATCCCGTCCCTTCAGTCGAAGAAACGGGACAGATTTTATTTCCGGCAAATTGCTTTCAGTCTTTGAGGAAAATAACATTCATGTCGTTGAGGAAACCGGTCGCATCGTTTTCAATCAAAACGCGGTTTGAATCTGCGACGCTCAACACCGGATTTCCGCCATGTCCGTCAACGCGGACGGCTTTCAAGACAAGCGGATTGGAACCTGCACGGCTCATATCTTCCGACGGATCCGAACAGTAGCCCGCCATACCTTTTTCAATAACTTTGTCATAATCCAAATTTTTATGACCGTAAATCTTGTCGCCGTTCTCGTTGACTACCACCGGACTCATCACCGGCTGAAGGTTCAAGCCGCGACAATCGACTATCAGCCCGGTATAACCGCCGGTCGCCTTTTGAGAATAATTTTTCTGCGTGGAAGTTTTTATATCTTTGGGCGGCTCCGGAGTTTTGGCGATATTGCCGGGAATGTCGGACGAAGATGAAACGCCGGGTTTGACACTCGGAGCGGAAGGAAGGCTCGGAACATCGGGAACGGAGGGAAGTTTCGGCAAAACAGAGCCGCCGGAAGAATTTTGCGGCGGGGTATCCAATTCCGCTCTCGACGCGGTGCCGGGTCTTTGCATTGCCGGCGGAGGTGTTGCGG
>CAJOOE010000124.1 GCA_905236145.1 uncultured Selenomonadaceae bacterium | reverse complement strand
TTTTTATTTGAAACTTAATCTTTCCTGCAATATTGAAAATTTCCTGCAAAAATTTTTTTGCCGCCGGATAAATGATTTTTCTTGCAGGAAATTCACCGATTTGGCAGAACAGGCAATTTGCAATTTGATAAAGTTACAAAGTTTTATTTTAAGGAGATTGATCGAATTGGTAAAAGTAAGCGTAGCGGCTCCGAGCATGGTAAATCCTTCAACGGACGCAATGCTCAAAAAAATTCCCGGTCGTTATACACTGGTCGTATTGGCATCAAAGAGAGCACGTCAACTTTTGTCCGGAAAAACCTGTCGCGTCGAAAATCATTCAAACAAACACGTCACAAACGCGATGGAGGAAATTTTGGAAGGCAAAATTTCTTACGAAATGAGCCGTGAATTGAAATGAGTGCGACGACCGGCAAAAATATTTTAATCGGAGTTACCGGCGGGATTGCGGCTTATAAAGTCGTTGAAGTCGCAAGCCGCCTGAAAAAATCCGGTGCAAATGTTCGCGTCGTGATGACGAAGAACGCGACGGAGTTTATAAGTCCGAAAACTTTCCGGGAAATTACCGGCAACCCGGTTGCCGTGAAAATGTTCGCCGAGAAAGAACACGTTGCCCACATCACCCTTGCCGATTTCGCGGACTTGGTTTTAATCGCTCCGGCAACCGCAAATTTTTTGGCAAAGGCGGCACACGGAATTGCGGACGATTTACTTTCCACGACGATTTTGGCGACGACCGCACCGAAAATTTTCTGCCCGTCAATGAATACGAATATGCTTGAAAATCCGGCGACACAAGAGAACTTAAACATTTTAAAAAGTCGCGGAATTAAAATCATTGATTCGGCGAGCGGACTTTTGGCTTGCGGCGTAACCGGGAAAGGTCGTTTGCCGGAGCCGGTCGAAATTTGCAAATTCGTCGAAAATTTTTTCGCGGAACAAAATTCCCGACAGCCGGAAAAACCTGTCGAAGTTTCCGCAGGTTTCGGCGAAGTTTTGACGATCGAAGAAAAACTGCCGCTTGCCGGGAAAAAAATTATCGTGACCGCCGGCGGCACAATGGAGCCGATAGATCCGGTAAGGTACATTTGCAACAGGTCAACCGGGAAAATGGGCTTTGAGATTGCAAAGGCGGCAAAAAATCACGGTGCGGAAGTTTTGCTGATTTCCGGAAACTCCACTCAAACGCCGCCGGAAAATTTGCACTTTCAAAAAGTCGAATCGGCGGAAGAAATGCGGCGGGCGGTCTTGGCTGAATATGAAGTCTGCGACGCTGTCATAATGTCGGCGGCGGTTTCCGATTATCGCGTAAAAAATGTTGCCGCTCAAAAAATCAAAAAATCCGACGAAACTTTGACTTTGGAGCTTGTCAAAAATCCGGATATTTTAAAGGAACTCGGCAAACTCAAAGAGAAACAAATTTTAATCGGGTTTGCGGCGGAAACGGAAAATTTACTCGAATACGCCGAAAGAAAATTGCGGGAAAAAAATCTTGATATGATCGTGGCAAACGACGTTGCCGCCGAAGGAGCGGGTTTCGCGGTAAATACAAATATCGCGTCCTTCATTCATCGCGACGGCAAGCGGGAAGATTTGCCGAAAATGTCGAAGTCGGAGCTTGCCGAACAAATTGTCCGGCGGCTTGAAGAAAAGTTTTTTTGAAAGAAGGTTGGGTTTATGAAAAGAACGCTCTTTACTTCCGAATCTGTTACGGAAGGTCATCCGGATAAAGTTGCGGACAGAATTTCGGACAGCATTTTGGACGCAATTTTGGAGAAAGATCCGCTCGGTCGCGTTGCCTGTGAAACTTTGGTGACGACCGGGCAAGTCCACGTTGTCGGCGAAATTTCCACTTCCTGCTATGTCGATGTTTCAAAAATCGTCCGTGAGGCAATCCGCGAAACCGGATATACAAACGCATCTTACGGCTTTGATGCCGATACCGTCGGCGTTTTGATTTCTTTGGACGAACAATCGCCGGATATAGCACAAGGCGTAAACAAGGCTCTTGAGGCTCGCGAAGGCACTATGTCGGAAGAGGACGCAATCGGTGCGGGAGATCAGGGAATGATGTTCGGCTATGCGTCGAACGAAACGCCGGAATATATGCCGCTCCCGATTTCGCTTGCCCACAAACTTTCTTACAGACTCGCCGAAATTCGCAAGGTCACAAAAGAATTGAATTATCTGCGTCCGGACGGAAAAACTCAAGTCACCGTTGTCTATGAGGACGGCAAGCCGGTTGCCGTCGATACCATTGTCATTTCCACGCAACACAGCCCGGAAGTTTCGCTCGAACAGATAAGAAAAGACATGATCGAATATGTTGTCAAGCCGATTATTCCGGAAGGCTTGCTCACTCCGGAAACAAAATATTTTGTAAACCCGACCGGCAAATTTGTCATCGGCGGCCCGCACGGAGATTCCGGCTTGACGGGCAGAAAAATTATCGTCGATACTTACGGCGGCACGGCTCGTCACGGCGGCGGGGCATTCAGCGGAAAAGATCCGACAAAAGTGGATCGCAGTGCGGCTTATGCGGCTCGTTACGTCGCAAAAAATATCGTCGCCGCCGGGCTTGCGGATCGTTGCGAAATTCAACTTTCCTATGCAATCGGAGTTGCTTATCCGATTTCAATTCGCGTCGAAACTTTCGGCACGAATAAAGTTGCAGAGGAATTGATTGAAAAACTTGTCAAAGAAAATTTCGATCTTCGTCCCGCCGGAATTATAAAAATGCTTGACCTTCGCCGTCCGATTTACGCAAAAACTTCGGCTTACGGTCATTTCGGCAGAGAAGATTCAGATTTTACTTGGGAGTATACCGACAGAGCGGAAACATTACGCAAGCTTGCCGGATTGTAAAATCGACAATGTTACCGACGCACCGAAAGGAGAAAAATTTATGGATTTTTTGGAATTGGCAAAGGCTCGTTATTCCTGCAGAAAATTGACGGACAAGGACATCGAGCCGGAAAAAATCGAAAGAATTTTGCAAGCCGCCGTCGCGGCTCCCACCGCAAAAAATATTCAGCCGTATAAAATTTGGGCGATAAAATCTGCCGACGCTTTCGACAAAATAAAACAAGTCACGAATTTTACTTTCGGTGCGAAATTCGCTCTGGTTGTCGGCGTTGACAAGGAGCAAGCATTTACACGCCCGTTTGACAATATGAATTTCGGACACATTGACGGCTCCATTATTGCCACGCACATTTGGCTTGCCGTTCAAGCGGAAGGACTCGGAACGACTTGGGTCGGCTGGTTCGACGCTCCGAAATTGCAGGAACTTTTCCCGGAAATGAAAGATTTTGATTTAATCGCAATTTTCCCGGTCGGTTATCCGGCTGAGGACGCGAAACCTTCAAACAGGCACGAAGACCGCCGGGAAATTTCGGACGCGGTAACGGAACTCTGATGAATGAAAGAAATAAAATCATCGGGAAACTCGGTGAGGATGCGGCGGCAAAATTTCTTGAAAGCAAGGGTTATGAAATTGTCGCAAGAAATTTTCGGATAAGCACGGCGGAGATTGACATTATCGCCCGGGTCGGCGAAACTTTGATTTTTGCGGAAGTCAAAGCAAGGTCGAATCTCCGTCACGGCTTGCCGGCTGAGGCTGTCAATCTTCGCAAACAGA
>CAJOOE010000123.1 GCA_905236145.1 uncultured Selenomonadaceae bacterium | reverse complement strand
GGAAGTAGTTTTGCCGGAAGTCGGTAAAATTGTTGCGGAAGATTTAAACCTTGCAACAACCGAAGAACAGGCAAATTACATTGCGGATTGGTTGTTGACGGGTGCGACCGAAAACGATTCGACGACGGCGGCGGCATTTGAAAAGGCAATGCGTGAAAATCCGGCAAAGGCGGAACTTCTTTTGAATATCCGAAACGATTTCAGGGAAATATCGGAAATGCCGGCTATGGAGCGGAATATGGAAAAAATCCGCAACGAATTGCCGGAAAAATCTTTGCTTGAAAGTTTGTCGGACGGCAAGAAAAATCTTTACGAAGAACTTTTTGACGACTTGGATCCGATAAACAGACTTGTAAAACAAGCCGAAAAGGATCACGGAGTGGAATTGACTTCGATTGTAAATCCTTATCGGGAAATGCGATTGAGTAAAGGTGCGGGCGGCATAGGCGAGATTATGATTGAAGGCGGCAAGAATATCGAAGGGATACGCAAGGCTTTAAAAGCGGCGTTTCCTCAAATAAAATTCGACAAATTTAAAACGCTGAAAATGATTTTGGACGATGCCGGCGGTTTGAAAAATGTAAAGCAATTCGGGACTTATTGCGCGGCGGTACACGTCAAAGAAATTCACGAACATAATAAAACAGTCAAAAAAGAAGCGGATAAATACGAAACGCCGATGACGGAAAAAGATTGCGATGAAATAATCGAAAAGTATTCCGAAAAATACGGACAAGCTCAAAAAGATCTTGTCAACTATTCGGGGACACTTTTGGCTGTAATGAATACAAGCGGACTGATAAGCCGAAAACGATATTACGAAATGCTTAACAAGTGGAAAGATTACGTTCCTTTGCAAAGAGTATTCGACGAAAACGAGGAAGCCGGATTCGGAGACAGTTTAAAGCGAATGGTCGGAAGCAGCAGAGACGTGATAAATCCGATTCAGAGCATTGCATACAACACGCACGACTTTTTAAAACGAGCCGAAAGAAACAAAGTCAAAATCGGACTTGCGAAAATAGCGCGTTGCGGCGGGTACGGCAAACTTGTCGAAGAAGTCAACGGCTCAAAGCCGGACGACAAAACAATAATCACTTTTTACGAAAACGGCGAAAAGAAATATTTGCAGACGGCTGAAGAAGTTGCCCGCGCCGTCAGATCGTTGCAGACGCAAGCCGAAGGCAGTTTGATTACGCGAATTTTGCACGCGATAACCGGAACAATGCGGTCTTTGTACACTTCATTAAGCCTTGATTTTTCGGCGGGAAACTTTATCAGAGATACGCAGGACGCATATATTCACAATCGGCACGGCGGCTATAATCCTTTCACTACGGTTGCTTATGTTGCAAGGGGACTTCACGACGCGCTTTTCAGGACGGATACTTATTACGAGTGGCTTGCAATGCGCGGGGCGCAGTCAACGCTTGTATCTCCGGACATAAATTACACTCAAAGAAGTGTTGACAGCTTGATGAAGACGCGAAGTCAAAGATTTTTTAAATCCGGAATGAGGGGATTTTTGGAAGAGACTTTGCGGACGTTGCAGACGATAAGCGAATATTCGGAATATGCGACGCGAATAGGTGTATATCGTCGGGCAAAAGATACGCTTGCAAGGAAAAATCCGGGCGGAAAAGCTACGCGGGCAGATTTAGCCGAGGCGGCATTTACAAGACGCGACGCGACGCTTGACTTTGCACGCGGCGGACGTTCGACGAAACAGTTAAACAAGTACATAGCATTTTTTAACGCGACAATGCAGGGAACGGACAGGGTTTTCCGCACGTTTAACCCGGAAAAACTTAAAACCGATAAGGGCAGACGGGAATTTTGCGGCGCGGCGTTTCGATTGGCAATATCTTCGATCCTCCCGGCGTTGTTTTGTTTTGCAAACAATCACGACAAAGATTGGTATAAAAATCTTCCGAATTGGCAGAAAGACATCAACTGGATAGTCGGCGAGGGCTTTAAAATTCCAAAAGGAATGGATTTAAGTCAAAGAGTTGCGGCGGCTATGACGGAAGAATTTTTAAATTGGGCGGTCGATAACAGACCGGCGGAAATTGCAAGGATTTTAAAACCGTTTAAGGACGCATTGCCGGGATATATGCCGACAGTTTTGGAGCCGGCAGTCGAAGCGGCATTTAATTATTCGGCGTTCCGCGAAAAACCAATCGTGCCGATGAAATTTCAGAATTTGCCGGCACATATGCAATACGATTCTTACACTTCGGAAGCGGCAAAAAGCATAGGCAATTCGGACATTGTAAAAATTTTTACCGGCAGTACGGGTTATTCGCCGATGAAGATTGATCATCTGATTAACGGTTATCTCGGATTTTGGGGGAAAACGCCGTTGAAATTTTACGACGCGGCAACCGGAAGCCGTCAAATGAATATGGCACTTGAAGACATGCCGATAATTAACCGGTTGATGTTCGATCCGTACAAAAACCCAAAAATTGTAAAAGATTTTTATGATATTAAGGGTAAGCAGGACGAACTTTACCGCGAATATAAGGCAACGGGCAAAAAGCCGAACGGCTTTAATCCGCGACTTTACGAACGCCTTAAAAAAGCAAACAAGTTGATGAAAAAATTTAACGACAGGCAAAGAAAAATTGTCGAAAATCAAAAAATTTCGGTTGAAGAACGAAAAAAACTTCAGCACGAAATTATCAAAAAGCAAATCGAACTTGCGGAAAAAGTACTCGGTGACCGGTCAGGAAAGGAGTGAGGAGTTATGCGATATATTCTGGACACGGGCGAATTTGTAAAACTTTCCGAAACCACGGGAACAGTGATGAATATCGGCGGCAT
>CAJOOE010000122.1 GCA_905236145.1 uncultured Selenomonadaceae bacterium | reverse complement strand
TGTAAATCTCTTCCAAATTTTTCAGAGCAGCAAGGCATTTTTCATTTTTTACGCAAGATTTTATTTCGCTCAAAATTTCCCTGCCGCCCTGCAGAGCCGGAATTTTTTTCAAGACTTCCGCATTTTTCGCCGGCAAATTCAGAGTATCGACGATTTTTTCAAGTTCCACGACATCATGACGTTCGACGGCAGATTTTATTTTCGATTGATCTTTCGGCGAAATTTCATTTTCTTCCATAAGCCCGTTTACAAATTCAGCCTGTCCCAAGCAAATTTTGAAATCGCTTAATCCGGCGGCTTGCAAACTCTCTGCGGCCAGAGCGACAATTTCCGCATCGGCAAATGCTCCGGACGCTCCCAAAAGTTCAGCCCCCGCCTGATGAAATTCGCACTCTCTGCCCGGCTGATTTTGCCGGAAACGAAAAACTTTTGCATTGTAAGAAAGTTTCAGCGGCAGGGGATAATTTTTCAGACGGCTTGCCGCCAATCTTGCAACCGGCGTTGTCATTTCGTGATGAAGTGCCAAAGTCTTGTTATTCCGGTCAAACATTTTAAATAAATCCGATTCGACTTCCCGACCGCCGGAAATTGTAAGCGTGTCCAAATATTCCGTCGCCGGAGTTATAATTTCTTCGTAGCCGTAAGCCGAAAAAATTTTTAAAATTTTCTTTTCGATTTCGCGTTTCGCGGCGGTTTCCTTCGGCAAAAAATCCCGTGTGCCGTAAGGAGTTTCCAAGACAATTTTTTCCATAAACTTTTCCTTCCTCTTAAAAAAAAAATTTTACTTCCACTTATTCCCTGTTTCCCAAAAACTCCCTGCAAAAATAATCTTTTGCCCGGAGCCGGTAATTTTTGGACGATTTTTTCCGGCTGTGTTATAATCGTGCAAAATCATAAATCGGAGGGCGAAAAAATCTTGAGCAAAATAATCGTAATCGGAGGAGGTCCCGCAGGGATTATGGCGGCGATAAAAGCTGCGGAAAACGGAGCGAATGTCATTCTCTTTGAAAAAATGAATCGCATCGGCAGGAAATTGGCGATAACCGGGAAAGGGCGTTGCAATTTGACTAACGCCGCCGATATTCCGGAAATTATAAAAAATATTCCCGGCAACGGAAAATTTTTGCACTCCGCACTCCGAAATTTTACGCCGGAAAACACGATAAATTTTTTTGAGAAAACCGGACTCAAAACGAAAGTCGAACGCGGCAACAGAGTTTTTCCGGAGAGTGACAAGGCTGCGGACGTTATCGAAGTCCTTACCCGGAAACTTGCCATGCTCGGCGTGGAAGTCCGGACAAATGCGGCGGTAAATGAAATTGTCGTTGAAGAAAGGACGGTAAGCGGCGTTTTGTATTCCGGGAAATTTGAAGAAACGGACGCGATAATTTTGGCGACCGGCGGTTCATCTTACCCGGCGACCGGATCGACCGGCGACGGTTTCGGAATGGCAAAGCGTACCGGTCACACGGTCACGAAAATTTTGCCGGCACTCGTCCCGCTGGAAACCGAAGAAGATTTTGTGAAATCTCTGCAGGGACTTTCTTTAAAAAATGTTCGCGTCACTTTGAAAGCCGACGACAAAAAAATTTCGGAGCTTTTCGGGGAAATGCTCTTCACACATTTCGGAGTCAGCGGTCCGGTAATTTTGACTTTGAGCAGGACGGCGGCAAAACTTTTGAGCGAAAAAAAATTTGTCGAACTGTTCATAAATTTAAAACCGGCACTCTCACCGGAAAAACTTGACGCGAGAATTTTACGCGACTTTGAAAAATTCAAGGGCAGAATGGCAAAAAATGCAATGGTCGAACTTCTGCCGGGAAAATTGATAACGCCGGTTTTGGATTTGGCTTACATACCGGAAGAAAAGCCGGTTGACGACATAACAAAGGCGGAAAGGTTGCGGCTCGTCGAAACTCTGCAAAATTTACCTTTGACGGTGACGAAAACGCGACCGATCGACGAGGCAATCGTCACGGCGGGCGGAGTGTCTGTAAAAGAAATAAATCCGAAAACAATGCAATCAAAACTTGTTTCCGGATTGTTTTTCGCCGGTGAAGTCATCGACATTGACGGATTCACCGGAGGATTTAATTTACAGGCGGCATGGTCAACCGGATTTACTGCCGGCATAAACTGTGCCGAATATGTTTCCTCACTTGAAAAATAAATTTCTCATCGCGTTCAAAATTGCAAGCACCATTACACCGACATCAGCGAAAATGGCAAGCCACATATTTGCAATTCCGACGGCTCCCAAAACAAGACAGGCAAACTTTACGCCGATTGCAAAATAAATATTTTGCTTGACGATTCGCATACATTTTTTTGCAATCAAAATTGCCTTTGAAATTTTCAGCGGGTTGTCGTCCGTCAAAACGACATC
>CAJOOE010000121.1 GCA_905236145.1 uncultured Selenomonadaceae bacterium | reverse complement strand
TTTTAAAACCCGACCCTTACTTTTCCGGTCTTTGATAGAAGAACGGCTGAAAACTCGTATATCCCAATTTCCGGAAATTCAAAATTGCCTCAGTCGCTCCGACGAACAAAATTCCGCCCGGACGCAGTGCCTCAAAGAAATTCGCGTAAAGCTGATCTTTCGCCTCTTCCGTGAAATAAATGACAACGTTGCGGCAAAGAATCAAATCAAATCCGGATTCAAATTTGTCTTTGAGCAAATTGTGACGTTTAAATTCGACTGCAGATTTAATTTCCGGCTTTACGGCGTAAGTCCCGTCCGGTCCCTTCGTGAAATATTTTGCCTTGCGATCCGGTTTTATGGCTTTCAATTCGTTTTCGGTGTAAACGCCCTTTCTCGCCTTCGCCAAAATATCAATATCCAAATCGCTCGCCAAAATCCGGTGGCGTACATTCGGAGTCATTTCCTTCATTATTATAGACAGCGAATAAGGCTCCGCACCTATCGAACAGCCCGCACTCCAGATGTTGAGTTTCGGCGAAGTTTTCATAAGGTAAGGGATAACGTCCGTTTCAAGTTTCGCGAATTTGTCCGGCGTACGGAAAAACTCGGAAACGTTGATTGTAAGATACTCGATAAACTCCGCAAAATCGTCTTTATTCTTTGAAACGTGATCGAAGTAAGCGGAAAAAGATTTAAATTCCGCACGGGTAACAAGGTTTCCGATGCGTCTTTTCATCTGCGGTTCTTTGTAGAGTTGCAAATCAATCCCGGTTTTCTTGTTCAACTTTTCTTTAAACAATGCCCAATCTTTCTCGTCCATTTAAATATCCTCCCCGTAATTTTTTTACTGTACAATGAAACTTTTGAATATTTTACCGGAGGAAGGCGGCAATTTCAATAAAGTTGATGAAAAAATTTGTCGGCGATTGTGAAATAAAATCTCCTCTCTTGTCTCCTCAACGACCGACTTTTTTACTTGAAATTTTTTCCGGAGCGTTATAAAATTTATAAACGAAAAAATTTTTAAAGGAAGTTGATTTAAATGCTGACAACCGGAGCAAAAGCCATAATCGAATGTTTGAAGGAGCAGGGTGTTGATACGATTTTCGGTTATCCCGGCGGAATGATTCTGCCGATGTATGATGCTCTCGTCGATGAAAAAAATATTCGGCAAATTTTGGTCACGCACGAACAAAATGCGGCTCACGCGGCGGACGGTTATGCCAGAGTTACCGGAAAAGTCGGCGTTTGTATGGCGACGAGCGGTCCCGGTGCCACAAATTTGGTTACCGGAATTGCAACGGCTTTTATGGACTCCATTCCGGTCGTCGCGATAACCGGACAGGTCGATACAAATTTACTCGGTCGCGACGCTTTCCAGGAAACGGATATTTTGGATATTACAATGCCGGTGACGAAACATAATTTTAAAGTCAAAGATCCCCGCAAACTTATCGAAACAGTTCGCCGGGCGTTTGAAATTGCGTTGGAAGGGCGACGCGGTCCGGTTCTTGTCGATATTCCGCGAGATATTTTTTTTGCGGAAGTCGATTATAAACCTCAAGCCGTCCCGGAAAAAATTGTCGGCAAGCCCGACCCGGATTTTGTCATTTGTGCGGCTGAGGCGGCGGAAGAAATTGCAAAGGCGGAGCGTCCGGCGGTAATCGTCGGCGGCGGTGCAATTTCTGCGGGAGCGTCGAAGGAAATTATTGATTTTGTCGAAAAGTATAATTTGCCTGTTGTCAATACCTTAATGGGTATCGGAGCGGTTCCCCGCAGTCATCCGCAAAATTTGGGTTTTGCCGGTATGCACGGGAAGAAAGCCGCAAATCACGCAGTCGCGGCGGCAGACCTTGTAATAGCGATCGGAAGTCGTTTCGGCGACAGACAAACCGGAAATTTGAACAAATATACACGCTCGAAAAAATTTATTCACATAGACATTGACCCGGCGGAGATCGACAAAAATATTGAGGGAAGTTTGGGACTTGCCGGCGATATGAAAGTCATTTTGAAACTTTTAATGCGTCACGACTCCGGAAAAAATCTTTCCGATTGGTGGCAACAGATTGAAAGTTGGCAGGAAGAATACGAATACGATTATCAAGTCAGCCGGTTGACCGTTCCCTGGGCAATGAATCAAATTGCAAAAAAAACTGCCGGCAAGCCTTACGCTTACGCGACAGACGTGGGACAGCATCAAATGTGGGCGGCTCTCCACCTGTGCGTTGAAGAACCGAGAACTTGGTTGACTTCCGGCGGTTTGGGGACAATGGGTTTCGGACTTCCGGCGGCTATGGGAGCACAGGTTGCCTGCGGAAAATCCCGACGGCTTATTTGCGTTTCCGGCGACGGCGGAATAAAAATGACCGGCAACGAATATTACACGATCGCCCGGTTGAAACTTCCGGTAATTTCTCTCATCGTCAACAATACAAGCTTGGGAATGATTCGACAACTTCAAAAAGTTATGTATAAGGAAAGATATATCGCCTGCGAATTTGACACTCAACCGGACTATGTAAAATATGCGGAAAGTTTCGGTATTAAGGCCGAGGCGGTTTCCACGCAGGAAGAATTTGCCAACGCCTTGAACAAAGCACTTGAGGATACGGAAAATCCGCGTGTCATTGTCTTGAATGTTTGGAGAAGTTTTGTCGAGCCGATGATAAAAGGCAACGCGAGAATTGATGAATTTGTTGAATTTAAATAATATTTTTGTATCAAACCGTGTTAAAACGTGTCATTCGGCAGAAAAGAAGAGCCGGATAAGCGTGTGGGCTTAAGATGCCCGCTGCTTATCCGGCTTTTTT
>CAJOOE010000120.1 GCA_905236145.1 uncultured Selenomonadaceae bacterium | reverse complement strand
TTGACTTCACTTGAAAAATTCAAAAATTGCAAGGACGAAATAAGTTATTCCCGCCGCGATCAAAGGCCCTACCGCAATACCTTTGAAGAAAAAAACTCCCGCCATCGTTCCGACAATCAACGCCGGAATTACATTCGGATTTGTCTGCATGAGCGGCACCCCGACACCGCCGCAGATAGCCGCGAAAAGTCCCGCCGATATTGCGATAATTCCCGCAGGAGTTTTGAAAGAATTTATTATCGTCGTAACCGTGACGGTTCCGTCGGCTATCGGCACCAATACCGCCGCCGTCAAAACTATTATGCCGAGTTGCAAACCATGCCCGCCCAAATATTCCAAAATCACCGGCATCCCGGAAAGTTGGGCACAAATTTTCAAAACTATCACGATTACCGCCGCATAAACCACCGTCATATTATGCCCGACTATGCTGAGCAGCAGAACTGCTCCCAAAGCCAAATATTCTCCGATCATTTCCTCAATCCCTCAATCTTTCAATGTACCGTCAAAAATCAGCAATATTGCTTAAACCGCTCCGGAGAATTTAACCGGAAACATTTAAAAAAATTTTTTCTTTGAGCTTGAAAAAAATCCTGCACGATATTTACGCCGGACGGCAGAAAAAAATTTTTTCCGGCAAGTCGCGTCGATTTTCAAAATTTTTCCTGCCGGCAGGATAATTGCTTTTTTTACGGAATTTACACAGTTGATATTTGAACAGACGGTTACAATTATTCCCGCAAAATTTTTGGAGGGGCGTAGAAGAAAATGTTCATCGGAGATATTGAAAACATAGACGGTGAAGAAAGCGAATTTCACCCGCTGATTTTTGAAATTTTGAAATACTTGCGTCGGACGGATTTCAATTCTTTCCCGGACGGCTCTTATCCGGTACCGGGCTTTGAAAATTGCATCGCAAAGGTTCAGCGGTACAAGACCAAGCCGCTCAAAGATTGTCATCCGGAGGCACACGAGAAATTTATAGACGTTCAATTTGTCGCGAAGGGTGAGGAAGTTTTGGGCTGGTGTCCGATGAGTCCGGATTTGAAAATACTTTCGCCTTACGACCCGGAAAAAGACGTTGTATTTTTTGAGGAAATTTTGCCGGACAGCACGGTTATTTTCGGCGAGGGGAATTATGCCGTTCTCTATCCGCCGGACGTTCACAGACCTTGCACTTCGATTGACGAGGACGCTCCGGACGACGTTACGAAAGTCGTCGTAAAAATTCCGGTCGGAGCGGCCGGTTTTTGCTGAACGCAAAATAAAAATTTGAATTTTTAAAGCCGGTAAACGACGGCAAAAGGGACGGCGGATTGAAAGAAATTATCCGGTGTCCCGTTTTAATTTTGTTAAGGAGAAAATTTTATGAACGACGAATTTTTTATGCGGCGGGCTTTCACGATTGCCGAAAATGCGAAGGGCAGAACTTCCCCCAATCCGATTGTCGGGGCGGTCATTGTCCGGGAGGGTCGAATTGTTGCGGAAGGGTGGCACAGGAAAGCCGGAACTCCGCACGCCGAAATTCACGCATTGAATCAAGCCGGAGAACTTGCAAGGGGAGCGACGATTTATGTTACTTTGGAACCCTGCTCTCACTTCGGCAGAACTCCGCCCTGTGTCAATGCTCTGATAAACGCCGGAATTTCCCGTGCAGTCGTTGCGATTGAAGATCCGAATCCGAAGGTTGCCGGTACGGGAATAAAAATTTTACGAGATTCCGGAATTGAAGTTGAAGTCGGAATTTTGAGGGAAGAGGCGAAAATTTTAAACGAAGTCTTTTTTAAATACATAACGACCGGCTTGCCCTTCGTCACCGCAAAATTTGCCTGTTCGCTTGACGGAAAAATCGCGACGAAAACCGGAGAATCTTTCGGCATAAGTTCGCCGGAATCTTTGAAATTTACGCACAGCCTCCGCGATATAAACGACGCGATTATGGTCGGCTCCGGTACAATTCTCAAAGACGATCCCTCTTTGACGACACGGCTTGTCGATCGGGGAAAAAATCCGATAAGAATTGTTGTCGATTCTCTTGCAAAAATTTCTCTCAACGCAAAAATTCTCAAAGACAACGCCGCGAAAAATATAATTGCGGTGACTTCAAACGCTCCGAAAGAAAAAATTTCTGCGTTGAAAAATTTGGGAGCGGATATTATTTTTGCAGGTGACGGCGACAGGGCAGACTTAAAAATCCTGCTCCGCTCCCTTGCCCGGCGTGAAATTACTTCCGTCCTCGTCGAAGGCGGCGGGACTTTGCATTGGTCAATGTTTCGAGAAAATTTGGTTGATAAAGTTCACGCCTTCATCACTCCGAAAATTATCGGCGGGAAAAATGCGGTTACTGCCGTTGACGGAGAAGGTTTTGAAAAATTGTCCGATGTCGTCCGGTTGAAAAATTTGACCGCCGAAAATCTCGGACCGGATATTTTAATTACCGGCTGTGTTTGACACAATTTCATTGAAAAATTTTTGAAGTTCGATTATAATCAAGTCGAAAAAAATTTTTTAAGCGTTTTGTGTGAATGGAGGAGTTATTCAATGAACAGTCAGCGTACCGCCACGAGTAACCTCTGCCTTATGACCGGGAATGCAAATCCCGAGTTGGCAAAAAAAATTGCCGAGCATATCGGCGTGGACTTGTGCGAGACTTTCGTCGGAAGATTCAATAACGGCGAAACTCAGGTGATGATCAGCGAAAGTATACGCGGCAAAGATATTTTTATAGTTCAACCCACCGGTCAACCTGTAAACGACAACCTGATGGATCTCCTGATAATGGCGGACGCTTGCAAACGAGCCTCTGCTCACAGCATAACGGCGGTCGTTCCTTATTATGCTTACGCACGTCAAGACAGAAAAACCAGAGGACGCGAGCCGATTTCCGCAAAACTGGTTGCAAATTTGATGGTTGCCGCAGGTATGACCCGCGTTGTCACGGTTGACTTACACGCCGCACAGATTCAGGGATTTTTCGATATTCCGGTAGATCATTTGGCGGCGGCTCCGGTTATGGCATCATATCTTGAAATGCAAAATTTCGGTGATGAATTGGTTGTCGTTTCGCCGGACTTGGGAGGAGTCACCCGTGCCAGAACTTTGGCAGACTTTTTAAAAGCACCGATCGCAATAATCGAAAAACGTCGCCCGCGTCCCGGTGAAGCTGAAGTTATGAATATAATCGGCGACATCAAAGGAAAGATAACTTTAATGATCGACGACATAGTTGACACGGCGGGCAGTCTTTGCGAAGGTGCGAAGGCATTGAAAAGACTGGGAGCGAAGTCGGTATGGGCGGCTTGTTCTCACGCGGTACTCAGCAAAAACGCCGTCGAAAAAATCAATGCGTCGGAAATTGAAAAATTGGTAATAACAGATACAATCCCCCTGCCGCCGGAAAAGCAATCGGAAAAAATTGTCGTGCTGTCCATGGCACCCTCAATCGGTGACGTAATACTCAGGATACAATCTCATCGCTCGGTAAGTCAGCTTTTTAAATGAGAACTAACGCACTTTGTTTATCTTTGCGGCAATGACTCCCGCACCGAATCCGTTGTCGATATTCACGACGGAAACGCCGGCGGCACAACTGTTGAGCATTGAAAGCAGAGCCGCCAGTCCCATAAAAGACGCTCCGTAGCCCACGCTTGTCGGGACGGCTATAACCGGCTTGTCGGTCAACCCTCCGACGACGCTCGCCAAAGCCCCCTCCATACCGGCAACGACGATAATAACATTTGCCTTTTGAATTTCCGGCAGATGTTTGAAAAGCCTGTGGATTCCGGCAACGCCGCAATCGTAACAGGTGCCGACTGCGTTGCCCCAAAGATAAGCCGTCAGCCTCGCTTCCTCCGCGACAGGCAAATCACTTGTTCCGGCAGATACAATCAAAATTTTCTTCTCCTCGTCGCGGGAGATTTTTTTTCTGTCAACATAAATCATTCTTGCCGGCTCGCTGTACTTCGCGTCCGGAATTTCCTTCAGCAAAAATTCGTACTTTTCGCGACTCGCCCGCGTCGCAATCAAATTTCCATCGCTGACGGCATAAAGTCTTTTGAAAATTTCGGTCAACTGTTCCTTTGTCTTGCCTTCGCCGTAAACGACTTCCGGAAACCCCTGCCGAAGTTCCCGCGAATAATCAATTTCCGCAAATCCCAAGTTTTCGGAATCGGTCGCGGAAGTTTTCAGTTTCAACAAAATTTCCCGCTCGTCAATCAAGCCGGTTTTATAATTTCGCAGAAGTTCAAGCAATTTTTCCTGCGTCAAAAAACTCACCCCGCTTGAAAATTTTGAATCGCGGCGACAAGTCCGTCAATCGTGTATTCCTCCGCGACAATGTCCGGCTCGACTTCAAATTTTTTCAGAGTTTCTGCGGTAATCGGGCCTATCGCGGCGGTTTTCAAATTTTTCAAGCAATCCCGCCCGCAAGCCTTCACAAAATTTTCGACGGTTGAAGAACTCGTGAAGGTTACAAGGTCAATTTTACCGGAATTTATTTGCGTCAAAATTTCTCCGGAATTTTCATCAGCCGGCTCGGTCTTGTAAAAAGGCACAACGTCAACTTTCGCACCGTGTTTTTCAAGTTCTTCGGGCAAAATGTTTCTTGCGACTTCAGCCCTCGCAAGCAAAATTTTTTCGCCGGCAACCGAATTTTTCAACTCTTCGGCAAGATTTTCCGCTTTAAATTCGGCGGGTACGTTGTCGGCGATTATTCCGAAATTTTCAAGTTTTTTCGCCGTCGCGGAACCTATTGCCGCAATTTTCGCCTTTCCCAAAACCCGCGTATCAAGTCCGGCAAACTTCAGCCGATCGAAAAATTTTTCAACGCCGTTTGCACTCGTGAAAATAATTCGGTCATAAGAACGAATATTTTTTATCGCCGCGTCCGCAAATTTGAAATTGTCTGAAGGCGGGGCAATTTTTATCGCGGGAAATTCAATGACGGCAGCACCGAGATTTTTTAATTTCCGGCTCAATTCCGATGCTTGAGTCCTTGCCCGCGTGACCAAAATTCTTTTGCCGAATAAAATTTTTGTGTCGAAAAATTTCAAACTCTCCCGCAGGTTGACGGTTTCTCCGACGACGAAAATCGCCGGCGGCGTGATTTTTCTTTCTTCGACTTCCGCCGCCGCTTTTTCCAAAGTCGTGACAAAAACTTCCTGTGCGGGAGTCGTTCCCCGACGAATGACGGCCGCCGGAGTTTTTCCGCTCCGTCCGTTTTCAATCAGCTTTTCGGTTATTTTCGGCAAATTCGCAATTCCCATCAAAAAAATAAGCGTGTCGGTTGCCGTCGCCAATTTTTCCCAACGAATACCGGATTCGGGCTTTGTCGGGTCTTCGTGTCCGGTTATCACGGAAAAAGATACGGCAATTCCGCGATGAGTTACCGGGATACCGGCATAAGCGGGAACGGCGACCGCACTCGTCACACCCGGCACGATTTCAAAAGGCAAATTGTTTTCGGCAAGTGAAATGCCTTCTTCGCCGCCGCGTCCGAATACAAAAGGATCTCCGCCCTTCAGCCGAACGATATTTTTTCCGGACTTGCCTTTTTCGACAAGCAGGTTATTTATTTCTTCCTGTTTTAAAGTGTGTTTGCCGGCAGATTTTCCGACGTAAATTTTTTCCGCATTTTCCGGAACATAATTTAAAATTTCTTCGCCGGCAAGTCTGTCATAAATTACAACGTCGGCACTTTCCAAAATTTCCCGAGCCTTGACCGTCAGCAATCCCGGATCGCCCGGACCGGCTCCGACAAGATATACCATTTTTCAATTCACTCCGTTATCTTCCGGATTCCCCAAATACAGCAGGTATCTTTCAATACGTTTCAAATTTTCTCCGGAGACTTTTCGCCCGGAATAAAAATATTCGACTTTCGGAATTTTGTCCGACTTCTCCGGCTTTAAATTCGTCCTTCTCATAAGTTCGTTTACCGTGCCTTCGTTGCCGTCCAAAATTTTTATGTGTTCCGGCAAAATTTCGCGAAGAATTTTTTTGAAATAATTGAAGTGCGTACAGCCCAAAACAATCGACGAAAAATTTTTGAAGTCGAACGCCGAAAATTTTTCCCGCAAATAATCCTTGACCGCCGGCGTTTCAAATTCTTCTCTTTCCGCAAAATTTACCAGCTCCGGCAAGGCAAGCAATTCGACCGATTCGCCCGCTCCCAATTTCTCAATCAGCTTCCGGATTTTTTCGCCGTTCACGGTTATCGGAGTCGCCGTGACCAAAGTTTTCAATCCCGGATAACGGTCAATCGCAATTTTCAAAGCCGGCTCCATTCCGATTATCGGCAGAGAATATTTTTTCCTCATCTCGGCGACTGCAACGGAAGTTGCCGTATTGCAGGCAACGACTATTGCATCTGCTTTTTCGCCGGTCAGAAATTCAAAGGCGGTATCGACAAACTTCAAAACTTCTTCCCGCGATTTTGTCCCGTAAGGCACATTGTC
>CAJOOE010000119.1 GCA_905236145.1 uncultured Selenomonadaceae bacterium | reverse complement strand
TCATTGTCGGGCGTTTGAATCCGCCGATTCTCATTCCGAAAATCACTTTGTACCGTTCATTGGTCACGCAGGTGTTGACACTCCTCTGCTTTTTATGAGGCTTCAGTAATAACTGCTGCAGATTCATTATAACAAAAAATTTTACAATGTAAAGTTGGACATCGGTCTAATTTTTTATTCGGGGCGTGTCGGTAAATGACAATTTATTCCTCAAAAATTTCCGTCGCACTGAAGAAAATCGGAATTTCCCTTGCCGCACTTTCCGGACTGTCTGAGGCGTGAACGGCATTTTTGCTCCCGTTTTCCGCATAAAGTTTCCTTATTGTACCTTCCGCCGCTTTTTCCGGATTTGTCGCACCGTTAATTTCGCGGACGCGGGAAATTACATTTTCGCCGCTCAAAACTACCGCCATCAAAGGAGCACCGGTCATAAATTTTACAAGTTCTTCGTAGTACGGGCGACCGATATGCTCGACGTAATGTTTTGCGGCAATTTTCTCGGTCATCTGCATTACTTTTGCCGCGACGATTTTAAAACCTTCGTCCTCGTAGCGTTTCAAAATATCTCCGGTGTGACCTTTGCCGAAAGCGTCCGGCTTGACAAGTACAAGCGTTTTCATTTTTCCTTCGTCTCCTTAAAGCAAAAAAATTTATCTCGGAGCAGATTATAACTTTTTATTTTGTTTCGGTCAAAATTTTTTCGTTTCAAACTTGCAGGACAAAAAAAAATTTCCCGGAATATTTCGCGGAGAAAAAATTTTGGATTCGGAGGTTTTCGCAAGTGAAAAAAGCGTTGGTAATTGTCGATGTGCAAAATGATTTCGTTACCGGCTCATTGGGTACGAAAGAGGCAAAGGAAATGTTGCCGCACCTTGTCCGGAAACTTGAAAAAGTCGTCGAAGAAAAATCTGCGGATTTATATTTCACGGTCGATACGCACAAGGAAAATTATTTGGAAACGCAAGAGGGAAAATTTTTGCCCGTCGAACATTGCATAAAAAATACGGACGGTTGGAAAATCGTCCCGGAACTCGGCAAATTTGTGGAAAAGGCAAAGGACGTTGTTGAGAAAAAAACTTTCGGTGCAACTCGTCTGCCGGCACTTTTGAAACCTTACGACGAAATTGAATTTGTCGGACTTTGCACGGATATTTGCGTCGTATCAAATGCACTTCTTTTGAAAGCGTTTTATCCGGAAACTTTAATTTCCGTCGATGCCAAATGTTGTGCCGGTGTGACTCCGGAAAGTCATCTCGCGGCTTTGACGACTTTGAAAAGTTGTCAGTGCAAAATTTACAACGATTGAAATTTTTGTCCCGGAATTTCACATATTTCTTGCATTCAAATATTTTACAAGGTCGCGTAAAAAACCGGCCTCATCGCCGAAAATTTTTAAAGCGTCAATCGCGTCGTTCACTGTTTCTTCGGCAAGTTTTTTTGCCGTGTCAAGCGAAGTCAAAGTCACATAAGTCGATTTATTGTTTTTTTCGTCGCTGCCCGGCGGCTTGCCCAAAGTTTTTTCATCACCGACCACGTCCAAAATATCGTCGGTTATTTGAAAGGCAAGTCCGAAAGATTCCGCGTATTTTGTGAGAGCGGCAAGTTGTTTTTCGTCGGCTCCCGCCAAAATCGCACCGGAACGACAGGCCGCCCGGAAAAGTGCACCGGTCTTTCCCGCATGCATTTTTTTCAGCGTCGGAAAATCAATTTTCTTGCCCTCCGACTCCAAATCAATCGACTGCCCGCCGACCATTCCGCCGGCTCCCGCCGCCGTGCTTATTTCCGCAAAAACTTTCAAAAGATTTTCCGGAGAAACTGTTTTTTGTCGGGAAATCACTTCAAAAGCCAAAGTCAAAAGAGCGTCACCGGCAAGAATTGCACCGGCCTCGCCGAAAACTTTGTGATTGGTGGGCTTTCCTCTGCGGAGGTCGTCATTGTCCATCGCCGGCAAATCGTCGTGAATAAGCGAATAAGTATGAATCATTTCCAAAGCACAGGCAACTTTTACAAAATCTTTTCCGTTGCCGCCGACAGTGTCCGCCGCAGCCATAAGCATTATCGGGCGAAGGCGTTTCCCGCCGGCAAAAAGGCTGTACTTCATCGAATCAAAAAGTTTTTCGTCGATAAATTTTGTCGCGTCAAGTTCCGCCGCCAAATTTTCCTCGACGAATTTAATTTTCTCCCGCCATAAATCTTTGAACATCTCGCAAGACCTCACAAAAAATTAAAAGCCGGAATAATTCCCGGCAAAAATTTCATTTTGAAATTGCTGAAAGAATCCCGTTTACAAATTTGTCGGAATCGTCCGCACCGTAAACTTTCGCAAGCTCGACGGCCTCGTTTATAACCGCACCGACCGGAGGCTTGTCCTCCGCAAATTTCATTTCGTACACGGCAAGACGCAAAATATTTCTGTCTGCCGAACCCATACGCGAAATTGACCAGCCGCCTTTCAAATGAGCGGATATAATTTCGTCAATCTCTTTAATGTGTTCCCGCGTCTCGTGAACCGCTTTGCCGATGAAGTCAAAATGTTTTCTGTTGAATCGCTTTTTTTCCTCCAACATAATTTCGTTTGCCTCGTCGATTGCAAGCTGTTCATAAATTTCGCGTTCGTTCTCTTCGCCGTGATTAAATTCCAGATTAAACAACGCCCGGAATGCCGTTTCACGTGCCAATTTGCGACTCATAAATTCTTCCTTCCGAAAATGTTTCTACCAATATCGTACTCTGTCCGGCAAAATTTTTTCCAATCGTTTCAAAGTTCTCTCAATCAAATCATCGCCGCGATCGAATCGCGAACCTATGTAAAGACCGATGACCCCGCAAAAAAATGCAAACAGCGTATCGAAAAAACCGAAAGTCAGAATTGCCGCACCGATTAAAATTCCCAGCGTAAATCCGATTTTTCGGTCGCGATGTTCAGAGAAAAACTCCGACGTCAAATTTTTTAAGTCCTCCCACATTTCGCTCACCGCCTATCGAACACGCTTTCTCTTTTCAATCGCCGTTTTCGCGACTTCCGAAATCCCAACGTCAACCGGAATTTTTCCGAGTTGCAAAGTGTGATTGAGTACCTCGTTTATCTTTTCGGTTACTTTTTCGCTGATTGTCGGTGCGGAATAACCCTGCTCCATAGTCACCGTGACGCGAATACTCACCGGAAAATATCTGTCGCCGGTTTCCACAAACAAAATCGCATCGCGAACGCCGCGAACGGAAACCGCCGCCCTTTCCGCAATTTGATGAACAATTTCCGATTCAGCCGTCACAAATCCGTAATTGTTTTTGTGCAAAACAAATTCGCCGCCGGATTTTGAAGTGCCGAGAGTACTTTTCAAAAGACTTTTCAATTTGCTTATCATTTCTAAACCACTCGCCTTGCACGTTCCGTCACCGCGTGAGTGACTTCGACGACTTTTATTTCAACCGGGACACCGGGAATTTGCAACGCCGTCATCAGAGCGTCGTCAACTGCGGAAACCACTTTAGCACTCACTTCCGGAGCCGCAAATCCCTGTCCCAAAACAATTTCCTGCCGAACTTTGACGGGCATATCGCCGCTTTGTTCCTCAACCGAAACTTGTACTTCCCGCACACCGTTTACCGCAAGTGCGGCACGTTCCGCAACCGTCGAAATTGCCTCCAAAGTTATTTTGACTTCGCCGGGCAATCCCTTTTGCAATTCGATAAAATCTCTGCGTAAAACCGTTTTTTTCTTCCCGGAGAAAATCGAAAACAAAAGGCAAAAACTCGCCAAAATCATCGCACCGATTACCGCCGGAGTTTCCGGCATCGCGATTAAATTTTTTAGTACGGTCTGCCACGTCTGCGTCGGAATCAAATTCAAACAAACCGCCGCACCCGCGATTAAAGCGACCAAAACCGCGAGGACGTAAAAGAACAATATGAGACGAATCAATATTCCCATAAAAAAACTTTCACCTCTCCCGCAAATCAAAAGACTTCATTTTCATCAATGTACACGAGTTTCCTCAACGCGTTCTTCCTCTTCCGGGAAACTTACTCCCTGGACATGAACATTGACCTCAACGACCGAAAGTCCGGTCATATTTTCGATTGCACGTTTGATATTCTCCTGAGCCGAAATTGCGACGTCGGGAATACGAACGCCGTATTTGACGATGATATAGAGATCGATCGCCGCCTCACGCTCACCGACTTCGACTTTAACGCCTTTTGAGAAATTTTTTCTGCCGAGCATTTCGGCAATACCGCCGACAAGTCCGCCGCTCATTCCGGCAATTCCGTCGATTTCTGTCGCCGCCAATCCGGCAATGATGCTTACAACCTCGTCCGCAATTCTGATCGCTCCGAGACCGTTTTCGCTTTTAATGAGATCTTTTTCCATATCCATGATAAACCTCCCCTTAAAACTCTAAAACAATTTCGTTTGCTGTCTATTCGTTGCACTGCCGGAAAATCCCTGCCGCCGGGCAAAAAAAGATATGCACGGATTTTTTCTCTGCCGGCACGGTCAAAAAAATTTTTTTGCAGGAAAATTGCTTGCGTTGCAGGAAAAAGACATTTGAAAATTCAAGGGTTT
>CAJOOE010000118.1 GCA_905236145.1 uncultured Selenomonadaceae bacterium | reverse complement strand
CGTCGAAATGGACGTTGAACTCATTACCCCGATTGCTATCGAAAAAGGCTTGCTCTTCGCTATTCGTGAAGGCGGTCATACGGTAGGCTCCGGACGCGTTACCGAAATCAACGAGTAATTTTTTTCCGGACGAAAGGCGAAAAATGATTTTTGCCGGAAGTCTTGAATACTTGGTCGATTAAAAATAAAAAATGCGGCTGATTTTTAAAAGTCTTTTCGACTGTCGGTCGCATTTTTTGTTTTTCGGTGAAAAAATCGGGAGAGGATTCTTGAATGAGTGAAAAATTTTTTTGCGGTTTCGTGCCGGCAATATTTTTCTGCGTAAGTATTTGCCATGAGAAAGGCGGCGGAATACCTTAACCGATATGTAAACGACAGAGGAAAAGACAAGAGTGATAATGACGTTCGCGAACTTATCGTGCAGGCGATAAAAGAAACATACAAGGTAAAGTTGAATTTTTGAAAGGCAATCAAAAAATCCCGTTTCCCTAAATCGAAGGAACGCGGGATTTTTTTGTCGTCTGCAAGGAAAAAATTTTTCTTCAGTGACCGGAAACGTCGGCCGCCGTCACTCTTTCTCTGAAAATTTTGTAAGTCCACCCCTGATAAATCAAAACAATCGGTACAAATATCAATGCCGCGATCGTCATTATCAGCAAAGTTCCCGGAGTAGAGGCGGCATTGTAAATTGTCAAACTCCATTCCGGCATCAAACTTGAAACCATAAGACGCGGGAAAAGTGCGACGAAAAGTCCGATTGTGGTTATCGCCGTGACCGCAGTCGAGGCAAAGAAAGCCGGTTTTGCCTTGCCCGCAAACCTGCAACCCGCCGCAAGCACTCCGACACCCGCCGCGAAAATCAAAATCCCGCTCGGATACATCATTACATCGGTTTCAACTGTCGTTGCGGACATAAAGAGTGCGAACGCAAGCCAAGCCGCCCAACCCAAAACTTTCGCTTTTCTTCCCAAGTCAAGCAAAATTCTTTCATCGGCAATTTTTAACATCAAAAAATTTGCACCGTGAAAAGCAAAGAGCAGTACGAAGAATATTCCGGCGAGTACGGTGTAAGGCGAGAGCAGATCGAAAAATGTTCCGGTGTAATGCATTTGCGAATCTATCGGCAAGCCCTTCAACAAATTTGCCATCGCCACGCCCCATAAAAGTGCGGGAACAAAACTGCCGAAAATTATCGCACCGTCCCAAAATTTTTTCCAATCCGGACTTTTAAATTTTCCGCGAAGTTCAAACGCAACTCCCCGCATTATCAACGCAAGCAACATCAAAAACAGTGCAAGGTAAAATGTGCTGAACATTGTCGCGTAAAAATGAGGAAACGCCGCAAATGCCGCACCGCCCGCCGTGATCATCCAGACTTCGTTGCCGTCCCATACCGGTCCTATCGCCCGGATAAGTTGGGAACGCTCTTTTTCCGAACGTCCGACAAGCAACATTCCCACGCCGTAATCAAATCCTTCGAGGATAAAAAAACCGGTGAAAAGTACGGTTATAAGAATAAACCAAACTGTATTTAAATATTCCATAAAGATTCGCCTCCCCTGCAGTCAAAGTAAATTTACTTTTGTATTTTCCGCAAAGTCAAAATTTTTCCTGCCGGCTGAACCGACACCCGGATTTTTTCCCGTCAATCATTCGGATCTCAAAAGCGGTTGCATACTGCAGCGAAATGCTCCCTGAAATTCCCGCGTGATTGAAAAAGAAACATATTCGACTTTAACGCCGCGTTTTTCCAATTCCCTGCCGATTGTATTTTTAAATTCCGTGTCGGTTATGTAAACATTTTCATTTACGGGAAGTCCGTTTATTGCAAGATTTTGGACGTAAGCAAAGCCGACCGCAATTTTATCCCAATCGTCGAAAGTTTTCGGCAGACCTTTCGGGAAAGCCTCCGGGCAGTAAATCAAAAGTCCGTCCCGCACCAAACTCAAAGCACAATCCAAATGCAAAACTTCCGGATCCAATGCGACTTCGTAAACTTCATAATCTTGATTTTTCAAATAATTTCTGAGCCAATCAATTCCCTTGCCGTCACTTGCCCGACCGGAATTGCCGACAAAAATTTTTTTGCCGTAAACAATCACATCGCCGCCTTCAAGAAAAGGCCCTTCGTCCGAATCAATGCCGCCGGAAACGTCCGGAGCGGGAACGGAAACATATTTACAGCCGCTCTCACTTGCCGCCTTTTCCAAAATTCCCCTGATCGGCAAGATTTCCAGACGACGATAGACGGAGCGAAAACTTCCCTCGATAATATTGTCGCCTATCGTGAAAAAAGGATCGCGGGCAAAAAAATTTGTAAAGCCGGTGCCGTCGGTTATTCCGTCCGGAGCGAAACCTATTTGCTTTTCGTACTCGGTAAATTTTCGCGGCACCAAAACTTCAACGCCGTATTTTTTCAGGACGATCGTCAAATTTTGCCGCTCCATTTCCCAAAGTTTTTGTTTTTGCGGATTGATTTTCAGGCGGCTCAATTTTCCGCCCAGTTCTATTTCACAGCGGGAAACAACGCCTTTTTTCAGCGGTGCAAATTCACTTTCCACATAAACCGATTGATTTTTTTTCGGCTCCTCGACCGGTTTTTCTGCCGGAGCGGAAACTTTTTTCGGCTGTTGGTGAAAGAGGGAAACGGCGTTGAAGGAGCCGGAATTTTTCGGGAACAAAATCATTGATGATATTATTATCGTAAAGAAAACCAGATATTTAAAAATCTTCCACACCTTCCTTCTCCGACAATTTCCCGCCGGCAATTTCCCAAAGATAAAACGACGCAATCGTGCAGTACGGGCTGAATTTTTCGCGGTAAATTTCAAAAGTCTTTCGGCTCACTTTGTCAAGCGAATACAAGATTTTCAAGCCGCGAATTATCCCGCCGTCGGTGAAACTGAAAATATTTTTTCTCCTCAAGCAGAAAATCAAAACCATTTCCGCAGTCCACACGCCGCAACCTTTCAGAGATGAAATATATTCTGTCGCGTCGTCGTCCGGCATTTTTTCGACTGCGGCAAGGTCAAATTCTCCGGACGAAATTTTTTCCGCAAAATTTTTTATACATTCGACTTTGCGAAAACTCATTCCGAAAGACCGCAGTTTTCCCCTGTCCGTCTCGAAAATTTTTTCCGGCGTGATCTGCCCGAAGAAATTTTCCATTCTGTCCAAAACGGTTTTTTGTGCCTTGCCGGAAATTTGCTGACCGACGACTGTCCGGACGACGGTGGAAAATAAATCTTCCTCGACTTCCCGGTAAACGTGACCGATTTTGTCAATCGCGGCGGCAAGTTTTTCGTCCCTCGACTTCAAAAAATTTATTTCTGTTTCGCCGTATTCAAAAAACATTTTTCTACTCCTGCCACTCAAATTCCATATCGCCGACGTGAACGGTCATTCCCTCTTTAATCCCGCGTTCCTTTAATTTCGCGTCTATGTTTTTCATTCGCCAGATAAATTGAAAACGCCGCAAGCCTTCCCTGTCGTCGAAATTTGTCATCGCGACAATTTTTTCAAGGTTTTTGTTGCGGACGATAAATTCCGCCGCATCATTCCTTTCAATTATAACCGGATCTTCTTCCTCACCGACATTGAAAATTTTAACATCGTCTGTCTTGTCGAAAATTTCCGGATCGGGTGCGGTTTCCAGAGCATGACCGACGTATTTTATCAAATCGTCCACGCCTTCGCGGGTGACTGCGGAAATTGCGAAAAATTCCATCCCCTCGTCTGCGGCAAGTTTTTTCAGATCGTCAAGGTGATTTTTCGCCTCCGGCAAGTCGATTTTGTTTGCCACCAAAATTTGAGTTCTTGCGGCAATTTTTTCGCTGTACTTCTTCAATTCGATATTTATTTTCCGGTAATCGTCAACCGGGTTTCTTCCTTCGATTCCCGCCGCGTCAACCAAGTGCAAAATTAACTTTGTCCTCTCGACGTGCCGCAAAAAATCGTGACCCAAGCCCACGCCGTCAGCCGCCCCTTCAATCAGTCCGGGAATATCCGCCATGACAAAATTTTTTTCGTAATCAAGCCGGACAACTCCCAAAACCGGGACAAGCGTCGTAAAATGATAATCGGCAATTTCCGGGCGGGCATCGCTCACGGACGCTATAAGGCTGGACTTGCCGACGCTGGGATAGCCGACAAGCCCGACATCGGCAAGCAGTTTCAATTCCAGCAAAAGTTCCCGACTTTCGCCGGGTTCGCCGAGTTCTGCAAAAGTCGGAGCTCTGCGGGAAGAACTTTTGAATTTTGCATTTCCGCGACCGCCGCGACCGCCTTTTGCCACGATTGCCCGCTGACCGGTTTCCGTCAAATCCGCCAAAATCTCGCCGGTTGCCGCATCTTTTACCAGCGTTCCCTTCGGCACTTTGACGATACAATCTTCCGCCCCGCGACCGTATTGCTTTTTAATATCTCCGGGCTTGCCGTTTTCCGCAGTAAATTTTCTGTTGTACCGGAAATTTAAAAGGGTATTCATATTTTCGTCGGCAAGCAAAACGACATCGCCGCCCCTGCCGCCGTCGCCGCCGTCCGGTCCGCCTTTGGGAATATATTTTTCGTGTCGGAATGAAGATTTTCCGTTGCCGCCGGTGCCGGCTTTTACTGTAATCCTGCTCCTGTCGATAAACTGCATTTCAAATTCCTCCGGTTAAATTCGTCCGGCAAGACGATTTTCGGCAAGCGTTTCAAATTTTCCCCGCCCGTAATTTACGAAAGGCACGATTGAAATTCCGCCGCGAACGCTGAAATTTCCTTCAACTTCCAGATAACGCGGATTTAAAATTTTAATCAAATCGTCGGCAATGATATTGACGACTTCTTCATGAAACGTCCCGAAATTCCGGAAACTCGTCAAGTAAAGTTTCAAACTCTTGCTTTCGACAAGTTTTTCGTCCGGAATGTAATTTATTGTTATCGTCGCGTAATCCGGCTGATGAGTTATCGGACAAAGGCAGGTAAATTCGTCCGAAATAAGCCGGACAAAATAATCTTTGCCGAAATTTTTATTCGGAATGACTTCCAAGACTTCCGGCGTGTAATCGTAAACATACTCGGTTTTTTTCCCCAAATTTTTCAAATCGTTTTGTTGCATATTTTTTCCTTTCGGTGTGTCGGGGCGTCGGGAAATTGCTGACGCTCCAATGCCCTATTTCTTCAAACTCTCTCCGTTCGTCGCAATAACTTCCTTGTACCAATCAAAAGATTTTTTCTTGTACCGGGCAAAAGTTCCGGAGCCGTCGTCGTTCCTGTCAACATAGATAAATCCGTAGCGTTTCGACATTTGAGCGGTTGACATACTGACACAATCTATACAGCCCCAAGTCGTATATCCCATGACCGGAATACCGTCCGCAATCGCCTCAGCAACCTGCACGAGATGATCCTTCAAATAATTTATTCTGTAATCGTCGTTGACGGTTTTGCCGCCCTTGCCGTCGTCAATCAAAACATCTTTCGCACCGAGCCCGTTTTCGACAATGAAAAGCGGTTTTTGCCAGCGGTCGTAAAATTTATTCATGATGATACGCAAGCCCTGCGGATCAATCGCCCAGCCCCAATCCGATTTTTTCAAGTGCGGATTTTCAACGCCGCCCATCAAATTGCCGCCGCCTTTTGTACCGCCTTCCGCTGCCTCGCAAACGCTCATGTAATAACTGAAGGAAACAAAATCGACCGTGTGATTTTTCAAAATTTCTTCGTCGCCGGGAGCAAATTTTATCTCGATCCCGTTTTCCCGGAAATATCTTTTCATGTAGCCGGGATAAACTCCCCTGCAATGCATATCGCCGAAAAAGTCGTTGAAGTGTTCGACCTGCATGACTTTTATAACGTCGTCCGGTTTCGGTGTCAAAGGATAAATCGGAACGGCAATTACCATGCAACCGATTTTCACGTCCGGAATAATTTCGTGTCCGATTTTTGTGGCAAGAGCGGAGGCGACAAGTTCATGGTGACAGGCTTGGTAAAGGTCTTGCAAACTCAATTTTTCTTTCGGCGTAAAAATTCCGCCGCTCAAAAGGGGATGGTGGAGAACGGAATTTATTTCGTTGAAAGTCAGCCAATATTTCACCTTGTCTTTGTACCGGTTGAAAATCGTGCGAACATATTTTTCATAAAATCCGATTAAGTCGCGATTGACCCAGCCGTTATATTTTTTTGCAAGGTGTAAGGGAGTTTCATAATGCGAAATTGTGACAAGCGGTTCGATTCCGTACTTCTTGCACTCGTCGAAAAGATTGTCGTAATATTGCAAGCCTTGTTCATTCGGCTCGGCATCGTCGCCGTTCGGGAAAATTCTTGACCAGGCTATGGAAGTCCGGAAAACTTTAAAACCCATTTCCGCAAAAAGTTTAACGTCGTCTTTGTAGCGGTGGTAAAAATCTATCGCCTGCAGTTTCAAATTGTCCGGCGTGGGTTCTTCCGTCGGGCCTGTTTGAACTCCCTTCGGCATTATGTCCTGAATGTCAAGCCCTTTTCCGTCCGCGTTGTAAGCCCCTTCAACCTGATTGGCGGCAACCGCTCCGCCCCACAAAAAATTTTTCGGAAATGCCATTTTCAATCTCTCCTTTAAATTTTATAACCGCGTGGAGTAACCATAAAGCCGGATTCGGTGAAAGTTTGCGAATTGCCGATTATGACAAGCGAAAACATATTTATTTCTTCTTGAGTGAATTTTTCCAAAGTCGAAATAATTTTTTCTTCGCCCGGTCTGCCGGCATTTGTGACGATCGCAACCGGCGTATCTTTGCCGCGAAATTCCGAAACAATTTCCCGGACTTTTGCAATAAACTCCGTCCGCTTTTTGCTTTTCGGATTGTAAAGTGCAATGACAAAATCGCCTTCCGCCGCCAGCCTTACCCGCTTTTCTATGAGTTCTCGCGGAGTCATCAAGTCGCTCAAACTTATCACCGCGAAATCGTGCATTAAAGGTGCTCCGACAACCGCCGCCGCCGCATTTACCGCAGAAATTCCCGGAATAATTTCAATTTCCGGGCGTTCTTCTTCCGGCAAATTTAAAATCGTTTCCAGGACAAGACCTGCCATTCCGTAAACTCCGGCATCTCCTCCGGAAATTACCGCAACCGATTTTCCTTCCCGTGCAGACTCGACCGCAAGCCTTGCCCGCTCAATTTCCTGCATCATGCCGTTTGCAATAATTTTTTTGCCGGTGACAAGTTCCTCAACGAATTTTATGTAAGTTTTGTATCCCGCGATAATTTCCGCTCCTTTAATCGCCCGGTATGCTCGCGGAGTAATTTCTTCCGAACCGCCCGGCCCGATTCCCGCAACAATTATTTTTCCCTTTTCCATTTTTTCAACCCTTGACACCG
>CAJOOE010000117.1 GCA_905236145.1 uncultured Selenomonadaceae bacterium | reverse complement strand
TCTTTTGTCTTTTTGTCAACCATTTTCACGGACATCATATCCGCCTCTTTTGAATAAGTAAATTCAAGATTGCAATTGATTTTTGACATCAGTTCGTTGAGTTCGTCGGTCATCAGGCTGACCGAATCTTCGTCAAGAGTGCCGGGTTCCAGATGAAATTCGGACTCTTGCTCGTCTTGTTTGAAAAGTGCATCGTCTTCGGCCTGCATACCCTGTGTATCGACAACCAATTTTGCCTGCGTATCCTCAACCGCCGCCGGTTTGGGGGTTACGTCAACTTTTGCCGCAGAATTATCATGCTTCACACGTTTGGTATTCATTTCAGTCGCTCCGACGACGACTGCTGCCGTAACGATGTCTTGCAGCTTCCCTACCATTTTAATCTTCCTCCTTAAAAATTTTGTCGCCGGAATATTGCGGTTTAACGTCGAAAAATATTTTCCCCGCAGTTTTCTGCCCGGTCAATTATTTTACCGGCAAAGCGGCATGCAAATCCACGTCCGGAGCCTGCACGGCGGCCTTGCGGTTTTCGTCCTGAATTGCACGGTAAATTTCCCCGCGATAAATCTTTATGTCACGCGGTGCGTCGATGGCAATGCGAACGTTTTCGCCTTGAACCTCCACCACGTTTATCGTTATATTGTCGCCGATCATTATTTGTTGGCGAGGCTTTCTCGTCAAAACCAGCATTTACTTCGCCTCCTTGACGGGATCCGGGAAAAGTCTGTGTTTGGTCGTATAATTACTCTTTTCCAGCACCAACTGTTTTGCCTGCATATTTTCGGTATTCAAGACAATCGGAGCAAGCAAATTCGCGGTCATATAGCGGACGGAGCCGTTGGGAATCGTCACCAACGCATAAAGAGTAACGTCGTCCTGATTTTTTATATCCAGTTCTTTGAGAACGGAATCGTCAATTTCGATAGCATAATCCGGGAAAAATAAGAAAGGCATGGTCAGAAGAAATGCCAAATCCGGATCTTCCAATGATTGCATAAAATAATAGGGAGTTTCCTCATCGTAAGGAAGAATCAAAAATTCGTGCTTGTCCTCGAAAGCCGGGATACCTTCCTTAAATTTCACGACTCTGCTTTCGTCAACTTCAATTTCACCGAATCTGCGAGTATTAACTTTCATCATGTTTTGTTACCTCCCCGATTGAGCATAAATAAATCATCAAGCACGAATGTCATATTTGCCTTCCGTGACCCAGCGGCGAATATAACCTTCGCTTTGCAAACTCGTTTCGGCACTGCCCGGAGTAACGCGAATATTCGCCTTTGAAGTTGCGTCAATATCCGCAGTCACATCGCCGACGTCGGATTCTCCGACGACTTGGGCAGGTTGAGCCGAAACTTCAGGCTCCGGCATCAGATTCATTTCAACAAGCATCTTTGCCGAAGAGTAGGGAGCAAACAAATTACTTTTTGCTTCCTGCTTTAAATCGTTTCCGGGCTTTGCACCGTTTTCGATACGACTCCAAGCCTTCTGCGTCCTCTCGGAAGTATCGGCTTGAGCGTCCGAAAGTCCTTTTTGTCCCCGCTCCCGCGTGAAATCGGTCATATTCCTCGCACCGTAAGCCCTGCGGCTCGGATAATTGTTCAGTTGAATACTTGACTGCTCAATGCCTTTGTTTGATTTTGCCTGTCTGGTATTCGTGTGAATTGTCGCGGGATTAACCGAACTTTCATCAACCCGGCTTTGGCGTTGCCGGACAGATATTTGCGGCAGCTCGTGTCTGATATTGAGCCTTAACATCGCCTGTCCCCCCTTTTGTGTTTATTTTCCCCCTTTTGAAAAATTTTCCTGCCGCTCCGAATAATTTAACCAAATTTTATATTTGCCCGGAATACCAAAATCACCCGCACAAAATTTCGGAAAAAAATTGTTGCGGGAAAAAATTTCGGTAAAAAATTTTAAAAACTTATCAGAGATAGTCTGCCAATGACTGCGGCAAAATCCTGCCGCCCAAAGAAAGCGACATATTGTAGAGAGTCGTGAGTTCCATGAGTTTCGTTGCCATCTGTGCAACGTCGCTGGCACTGACATTTGTAATATCTTCGGTAATGGTATCGCTCTGATTTTCCAACATATCTTTTACGCTGGTATAAAGCTGTTGACGTGCTCCGAGTTTTGTTTCGGAAATTACGACAGTTGCATGAGCGACATCGGCAACGGTTACTCCGTCGGAAGAAAGCCATTTTGAATCGCCGGCATCCATTTTTGCATGGACGGTCAAAAGTTGGTTGAGCATCGCCGAGCCGGAAGAAGGCGGGCCGTTGCCGGAATTTTCGTCGTCGAAAATATCACTGCCGTACAAATCCTGTCCGGTCAAATTTACCGTGTCACTTCCCGGATCCGTTGCACCGTTCAGCTTGACCATTGAAATTTTATTTTCGTCGCCGTTGTAAGTTATAATCTGCTGTTGAATCGTGGCAAATTTCAAAGTCGTTTCCTTGCCGTCAATCGTGACATTCAAGCCGGTGACGCTGTAAAGCTGATTTCCTTCGTGATCAATTTCGCCTTTTTCGTAATTCAAAAATCCGGTGGTTTCCAATTCGTCGGCTTTCAACCCCTGCAAACCTTCCCGCAACATTCCGCGACTGTTGAAGGCGTGACTGACTTTAAATTCCGGTGCGGCATTGTCCTTGCATTTTTCGGACGCAAGGCTGACAAGTTTCGCGGTTATCAAATCGCCGACTTTTGAAGTGTCGGGGGTAGCGGGATTTATAGAAGTGTTTGTATCTTCCAAATTTGTGACGGAGTTGAGCATACCGCTTAAATTCGACGTAATATCGGCGGTGGAGACGTTCGAATCGGAAGAGAAGAATCCGATTGCGTTCTCCAAGTCGCTCACAATGTCACTCGCCGCAGAAGTATTCGTGAAAACGTCGCCCTGAGTCGCCGCCGAAGTTTTAGTTGAGGATGCCGTGGAACTTGTATAATAATTCCAAGTAATATCGGCTGTATTTACGACCGTCAAATCGCTCCATGAATTTGTCAAATCGGTTTCGGCAGAAGTCAAATTGTTTGCGACGGTCGAAGAATCTTCCGAACCGATAACCCGCAGAGCCTCAGCCAATTCCTGAAATTTTGAATCGGTCATATCGGCGGTACCGTCGATTATGCTTTGCAAATCGTCGTCGGCGGTATTGTTTACGATTTGCCAAGCCGCGTCAACGTCCAAGCCGATTTTTCCTGCGGCATCAAGTGTGGGTTTGACCGCCGCTCTTCCGCTTGAAATAACGTCTTTATATCCGTTATCGACAAAATCTTTCGTGTAAAAATATCCGTTGTTCGTGTCGAGGTAGTACAAATTTCCGGAGTCGTCCTCCAAAGTCAATAATTGGCTTAACGTCGCCGTCCGGTCAACTCTTGTGCCGTCATTTTTGAAATATGCGATTTGATCGCTGTCCAAAGTTTTTGCAAGTCCGCGATTATATTCTTCTTCGGACATGAGGAAAGGCTGAACCATATCTTTTTGCCCGGAGAAAACATAACGCGAACCGTGCTGGGTGGTATTGCTTGTCGCGACAATCTCATTTATAAACTCGTAAACTTCTTTTGCCGTCGATTTAAAATCCTGCTCGTTGTTGTGATCGTTTGCCGCCGAAACCGTCCTTTCATTTATGGTTTTCATGGCATCGGTAATGTGTACTGCGGCATCGTCGGAAGTTTTCATCCAAGAGGCGGCGGTATCGACATTTCTCTGATACTGTTCATTTTCACTGTCTGCGGTATTGTAACGCAAGAGTTTTGAATAATCCACCGGGTTGTCACTCGGGCGGTGAAGTACGGAACCGTCAGCCTGTTCAAACAATTTTGTCTGACGTTCATAGGCTTGGTTGAGTTGTTTTTTGTAGTTATACATGAACTGTATACTGCTCATTCTTATCATGTCAATTACCTCCCGACCACGCCGGTATTGTTTACAAGTCGATCAAGCATTTCGTCCATCGCGGTCAGGCAACGTGCACAGGAGCTGTAACCTTTTTGGAAACGAATCATATTTGTAAGTTCTTCGTTCCAATCGACTCCGCTTGTGGAATCTCTCCAATTTTGTATTTGAGTCATAATTGCGTCCTGCTCGCCGATCTTTGTATCGTTGCTCCTTGAATCAACGCCGAGTTGAGTCATGCAAGCCTGATAATAACCGTTCAATCCCAAATTTCCGGCGGCGTTTATGTAAGTCGGATTTCCGTCCGAATCCAAAACTTCATTTCCGTCCGCGTCTTTGAGAGTGTAAAGTTTCATAATCGCGGCATTTGCTCTGCCGGTTTCAATGATCGTATTCGTATGAATGTTGAAAAGTTCGCTCATGTAAACCGCGTTTGTGCCGTCACCCGTGCGGTCGCTCCACTCCATATTTTGAGAGCCGTCCGCATTTGTACTCGTCGTCGCCGCAATGTAATTACTGCCGCCGGTTTCTTCAAACTTTGCGTTTGTTTCAAGGCAGTTTATAATTCTTATTCCGGTCAATCTTTCCGTCGCACCCGCCGCAGTCGTAACGTCCATATAATTTATATCTTTCTCCGGGTCGTAGCCGAAAGTGTAAGTTTCGCCGGTAACGCCATAGAAATTTATCGTGTCCGGGACAACATTGCCGTTTGCGTCGGTTTTATGACTGCCGTTCAAATCGTAACCTTGTTTATGCTGTTCGTTGAAAGTCGTCAGCAAAAAATTTGACATATTGGCAAGCTCGTCAATATATTTCTTGCATTCGTCAATCGCGTCGAACTGTGCTTTCAAAGTCCCGTTTTGCGGCTGATAGACAATGCGACTTTCTTTAATCATTATCTGATAATCGCTTACGCCGTAATCCGCTCCGTAAACCGAACTCGAAACACCTTGAGCCATAGCCAAATGCAGACGTTCCACGCCGTTTATCAAAGTTATACCGCCGCTGACGATTTGATAAGCGCCGACGCTGTCCTCCGTGACGGAAATATTTATGTAACCGGCAAGCTGATCCGTCAAAAGGTCGCGTTGATCTCTCAAATCGTTTGCGTTGCTGCCGGTAGCCTCGGCGGCAGTAATTTCCTTGTTTGTCGCGACTATTGCCTCCATAAGCTCATTTACGTCGGTAACTTTGATTCTTATATCTTCGTAATTTTCGCGGATCTGTTCCTGCAAATTTTCCGCCTTGGTCTGAATGGTGTCGCTCAAGATTTTTCCCTGATCTATGACGGCGACGCGGTTCGCGGTATTGGAGGCGTTCGCGGACAAATCTACCCACGAAGTATAAAATTTTGAAATTGCGTCCTGCATGCCGTCATTGTGTGAATCGTCGAAGAGGACTTCCAATTTGTCAAAAGTCTTGGAAAGAGTTTCATAATAGTTTTGCGTCGGAGTTTCGTTGCGAAATTGAATATCCGCGTAAATATCTCTGGCACGCTGTACGGACATTGCGTCAACGCCCGTACCGACCATAACATCGCCGTAAAGGGAACCCTGCAACTGTCCGCGAGTTGCCGCCAAATTCGCACTTTGACGGGAATATCCGTCCGTCCCGGCATTGACTATATTGTGTCCGGTTGTGTCCAACGAAAGCTGATTCGCATATATACCGCGAACCATTGTTGTCAGTCCGGTAAATGTCGATCTCATGATAATTACTCCTTTAATTTAAGGTCAATCGTCTTGAAGTCCTGTCCGGTCGATTGACCTTGAACCGAATCAGACATTTGCATCGAATATACGCCGACCGCCGGAACTTTTTGTTTCGGAAGTCGCACCGTAAATATTGTTTGTGGTTGTCCGCGACAGAATGTTCAGGTTAAAATCGACAAACGCTCTGCCGGTTTTCAACAGTCTGCCGGTTTCCTCTACAAGATTCCGAAGTCTTTCGTGCAAACTTGCGGATTGTTTCAAAAGTCTTTCGGAAAGTTCGCGTTGAATACTGTACTGTTGAGAAAAAACAAATTCTTCAAAATTTTTTGCGTTGACCGACCGGAGAAATTTTTTCGCGGCAAGTTCGTTTTCGGAAAGTTCCCGCATAACCGGCTCAATCTTTTGAACCGCGTCGCTGACCTGCGGCGAATTTTCCGTCAAAACTTTTTTCAATTCCGCAAAAAGTTCCGTCAACCGACTGCAAAGAACCGTTTCCTCTCTCAAAAGCCTGATAACTTCGTCCATAATTCACGCCCTACGCTTTAAAGTCAAAAGCCTTTTTGTTTGAAAAACCGACATCGCCGCCCTTGCCGTAACCGGGATCTTGAGAGGTGCCGGCAAGTTGATTGAGTTTTTTGCTGACCGCGTCCAGAGCACCGCGTGCAAGAATGTTGTTGTTTTCGCGGAGAGTCAACGCCCGATCCACATTTTTACTCAAAGTCTTGTGCAAGCGAATAAGTCTGTCCTCGACTGCTCGGGAAGGTGCGGCTTTGTAAAAATCAAGTGCCTTTGTGTTTTCGCCGACAAGTCCGGAATGTTTGGCAAGTTCTTGCAAGATATTTCCGCGTTGCTTTTCCAATTTCTGAATCTTCGCCGCGAGGAGCTGTTCCGTGTCAAGAATCTTTGCCAGACCTTCCATGTCGATACCCACAAGGGCATCGCGTTTTTTTTCTCCGAGTTTCGCAAGTTCGTCGTAAACCGTGCCGATTTTTCCCAATACGTCCATAAGCTGTTGCCACATATCAAATCGCCTCAGAATCGACTCAAAAGAATGCTTGCCGCAATATTTTCGGATTTTACATCGTAATTTCCGCTTGCGATCTTCTGCTCAAATTCGTCAACTTTGTCTTGACGAACTTCCGACTCACCCTGCAACTTTTTCAACATATCGCTGAAAGTTTGAGCCGTACTCGACAACATAATCTCATCACGTTTTTGGACGTTGCGAGCCGCCGTTGCCGAATTTGCATAACGTGTCGCAATCACCGCATTTGACGAATAAATGTTTGCCGGCGAATTTACGTTGTTGATAAGCATGATATTCACCACCTGTGCATTTTATTGCCGAAATCCCTGGCGTGTTGTTTTACGGTTTTCCTTTCCGTTCAACGGAAATATCGTAAAAAAAAGCGGATATCTTAATACCCGCTTTTTTCAAATATTCTTTTCAATTCTTCCTTTTACTCCGATTTTCGCGTATTCTCCGGCTTTTTCATATTGCACCGATATAACGCCGCCTGCAGAAGATAAATTGTTCATTTTACTTTGCCGCAGGTTTCTGCAAATCTCTGGAGTACATACCGCGTCCGCGAGCGGCGGCTGCTGCCTCTGCATTTTCGGCGACTTTCGCGGTCGCACTCTGCAAACCTTCCTGCATTTCGTTCAGGCAATCTTCGCAATATTGACCGCTGAAAATTTCTTTGCCGCACTTTCTGCAGGGGTAGCTGAATTTTATTCCGCTCTGCACAAATCTTCCCTCGTCGATAAGGCGACGAATGAGCATTTCGGGGGCACCGGTTTCCTGAATGATCTCCGGAATTTTGCATTTCGGGTGATCGCGAACATAATCGACGACCACAATTTCAAGTTTTGCCTGCTCTTCAATGCAGTTGGGGCAAATTTTATCCCCGCGTTGAGCCATGAAAAGCTTGCCGCACTGACGGCAGTTGGTAAGTTTTGCTTCCATTTAAATTCACTTTCCTCTCTTTTAACTCTGCTCTTTTAAATTCGGCAGATTGTATTCTTTGTATTTTTGTATTTTGTAAATTATAGCACACTTGTTTATCGTCCGGCAATGCAAAAAACTTGAGTAAAATTTTCAAATATCGGACAAAAAAATTCGGAGCCGTTCAAAAAAACTTTTTAAAGACTCCGAACCGTTTTTTTTATATTCGTGCTTTATTGTTTTTGTTTGCGGGTAACTTCAACTTCAACGTAATCAATCGGTCCCGAAATGGGAACGCTCGGTTTGCGGACGTTGACTTTGACTTCATCGACGTGCGGGAATTTTTGCAAAAGTCTGTCGGCAATATGTCCGCCGAGTGCCGCGAGAAGTTGGAATCTCTGATTTTCGGTAGATTCTTTGACAATGTCGTAAACTCTGGCGGTATCGACGCCGTCGTCCAAATTGTCGGTATCTGCGGCTTTTGTGTCGTTCATAATCATTTCGACATCAAAGAAAAATTTTTGCCCCTGCTCACGTTCATATTCGTAATAACCGTGAAAACCGTAGAACATCATGTTCGCGATACGAACTTTTATCATTTGAAATCACCTCATTAAAACAGTCAAAAACCTTTGCTACATTATAACACTTCAAAATTTTTTGGCAACGAAATTTTTGTTTTCGGTGTGCCGGTGTGTCAGAGTTCGGGGAGGTGGAAAGTAACCTTCCGACTTAACACTTTACTGCGGTTTGATTCTCTTGACCGCCTCGCTCAAGGGCGGGATAACCTGTTTCTTGCGGCTCATAACTCCGGGCAAATAAACATGGGTACCGCTTGCGTCTTTCTTGAATGCCTCGCCGATTAAAGTTTTCGGAGAGCCGGCGTACATTAAATAAGTAGCCTCGTCCAAAATATCGGTGACCATAAGGAGGTGCATATCGAAACCTTCACGCTCGCAATTATCTTTCATAAATTTCACAATCTGTTCTTCAATATCCAAAACTTCCTTCGTGTCCATAACGGAAATTTGACTGACAATGATTCTGTAGTCGCCGATTTTAAATTCTTTCATATCGTTCTTTGCAATTTCCGCCGGAGTTTTGTCACCGATTCCGGCACCTGCACGGAGCATTTTCAAGCCGTATTCTTTCAAATCTACATTTGCAATATCGGCAAGTCTTTCCGCAGTTTTTTTATCGTAAGGCGTGCAAGTCGGAGATTTAAAGAGGACGGTATCTGAAATTATGGCACTGAGGAGAAGTCCGGCTATTGAAGGCGGTATTTCAATATCGCGGTGCCAGTGCATATTTGCGACGATCGTGCAGGTACAGCCGACCGGCTCTTGATGAGTGTAAATCGGTTCGCTGGTATTCAGACCGCCGAGCCTGTGGTGATCTATGATTTCCATAATCTTCGCGTCCTCTATTCCTTCAATCGCCTGTCCGCGTTCGTTATGGTCAACCAAAATTATACGCTCCCGCTCCGGCAACATAATTTCGTCCGCACTGACAATTCCGACAAGTTTTCCGTTTTCCACAACCGGATAACTTCTGTATCTGTGTTCGTTCATTACGCCTTTAATGTCGCTCAAAAGATCCATCGGACGAAAACAGACCGGATCCGGTTTCATTATTCTGCGAATGGGAACGCATTGATTCAACATTCTGCCGACGGTGTATGTGTCGTAAGGAGTGGCGAGGACAAAAATTCCGCGTTGCTCGCAACCTTCCAAAATTTCCGGTGCGATCCTGCAACCGCCGGTAACTATAAGGCAAGCAATCCCGGCATCAATAAATCTTGAAAGAGTTTCAATGCTGCGATCTCCGACAAGTATAATATCTTTCGGTTTGAGGACAGTCAAAGTCGTTTCGGCACTCCCCGCAGAGATACAAATGTTTCCTTCGATAAAGGCATTTTCGTCGCCGGAAACCAAAACTTTGGAATCTGTCGCCTGAATTATGTCGCGATACCTTACACGCATATCGACAAGGCTTTGCAGACCGAGTTCGAGGAAATATCTTTTCGCCAAATCTCCTACCGTGACAATTCCGACGAGTGCACCTTTGCTGTCGGTGACGGGGACGGATTGCAATTCGCTTTTCCTCATCACTTCGCCCAAATGCCGGAGAGTATCATGTTGACGGACGACGGTTTTACATTCCAACGCAACATCTTTTACGCGGGGGTAAAGGTCGGTTAAAAGCACCGGCTCCTGCATTTTGAAATATTCGAGTGCATATTTTGTTTCGTTGTTTATTTTTCCGCAACGGGCGGGGACTGCATTTTCGCCCATCGCCTGTTTCAAATGTGCATAACCTATCGCCGAGCAAATAGAATCGGTATCCGGATTTCTGTGTCCTATGACATAAATCGGTTTCGCAGCTTTCATTCGATTTCCCTCCAAAAATTTTTGTTCGTATTATAGACAATTTTTTTCCGGAAAACAACGAAATTTTACATTGCCGAATAAAAAAGTGTTTTTTCTTTCGATTTTGAGAAAGTATGTTTTTCCGGTTTTTCTGCGAATTTTTATCCAAAATTTTTTCAACTTTTCTTTGTCCGGCAACAAAGAAAAGTTACAAAAGAAAATGCCTTCCCATGTCGCGGGAAACGCCTTCCCGGCGTTTATCGCGACCGCCTCCCGTCCGGGTCGGCGTGTTTTCTTTTTTTCTTACCTGTCAAAATTTTGATTCTTTGCCGGATTTTTGAAAATGTTTTTGTTTTTCGACGGAAAATCAAAATTCCCGGATTTTTTTGACGGAAAAATTGAAAAATTTTTCTTTCCGGTTTATACTTTATTTGCATT
>CAJOOE010000116.1 GCA_905236145.1 uncultured Selenomonadaceae bacterium | reverse complement strand
GGCAGACTTCAAGGTTGCCTTGTTTCCGGAGTCGATGCGGTTGACGATGCATTGAAAGCGATTCAAGCCGGCGAAATGGCACAGACGATAAAACAGGACGCAGTCAAACAGGGTGAAGGTGCGGCGGAGCTTGCCGCTCAAGTTGCCGGCGGAGGAAAGCCGACAGATTTAAATGTTCCGTTCACTTCAATAACGAAGGACAATATTGCCCAATTTGCGAAATAAGGAGGCTGACAATATTATGCTTGAAAAATTATCCGTCAGAGTGAAAATTCTGTTTTTGTCCGTCGTTATGATCGCAATTATTTGCGTCGTTGCCGGCTTGGGCGTTTACTTTACCGGCAGTGCGAAAGATTCGCTGGACGAAATGTACAATTCAAATTTAATGGCAACTCAATTTTTGAACGACGCCAACAGTCATTACAGAAACATTGATGTTGATGTAACTTATATGCTTGTCGGCACCGGCTTGAATCAAGATGTTTTGCGTGACGATATTGCCGGGCATTTGGACGCGATTGCCGGCGATTCCGACAGTTTAAAAGCAATTGTTACCGGCGAAAAGTCTTTGAAAATTTTGCAAAGTCTTGATGAAAATTTGAGTGCGGCAAAGTCTGCGGTTGCCGGCACCAAAGGTCTTTCAAATTCTCCGGAAGACAGAATAAAAATGTATAAGAGTTTGATGGTCGTCAAAAAAATTGCCGGCGATTTAAACGCAATAACTCCGGACAATGTTTTCAGGGGAAAAGTTTTGTTTGACAATACAAACGCAAGTTACAACCTTTCAATAAAAATTTTTATGGGAATACTTCTGCTCGGCTTGCTTTTCGGTGTCGGTGCGGCGATTGTCATTTCCCGCAATATTGCAAACCCGCTTGCCCGTGCCATTGAAGAATTGGACGGCGTTGCGTCCGGCGATTTGACAAGGGAAATTCCGGAAGAACTTACACGCCGCTCCGATGAAGTCGGGACGGTCGTTCACGCTCTCCAAAAAATGCAACAGAGTTTACGCGATATTTTGAAAAATGTCCGGCATGAGGCGGAAAACAACGTCGAAATGTCCGAGCAGGTTCAGGCTCTCGTCGCTCAATTCAACGAACATACTCAAGATATGTCCGCAACGACTCAGGAAATGGCTGCGGGGACGGAGGAAACCGCCGCCACAACTTCCAATATGCAAAACTTGAGCGATCATGTAAATTCCGAAATTCAAATTACTGCGGATCAGTCCAAAGAAAGCGAACTCTATGCAAACGAAATCGACAACAGAGCGGCGGAACTTCAAGCGAATACCGAAAAATCCGTCAAGGCGGCTCAAGGGCTTTACGGCGAAACAAAGACTTCACTTGAGGACGCGATAAAGTCCGCACAGGTCGTCAGCGAAATCGAACGCTTTACCGGCGAAATCGTCAACATTGCGGAGCAGACAAATTTGCTTGCTCTCAATGCGGCGATTGAGGCGGCTCGTGCAGGTGAACACGGTCGCGGCTTTGCGGTCGTCGCCGATGAAGTCCGGAAACTTGCGGAACAGACTGCCGGCTCCGCGTCCAATATAAAAAATCTTACGGATCAAGTCACAAATTCCGTCAACGAACTTTCGCAAGGTGCTTTCGATATTCTTAAATTTATTGATGAAACGGTCGGCAAAGATTATGAGGATATGGAAAAGACGGCGGAGCAGTATAAGAAAGACGCGGAATATGTCAAAGATTGGGCAAGGCAGAGTAATGAACGGGCGGCGAACCTTTCCGATTCCATTCAGACGATGACGCAAGCTATGGAAGATATTGCAAAGGCAACCCACGAAACAGCCGTCGGAAATACGAATATTGCGGAGAAAGTTTCACTGATTGCCGACAGTGCAAGGGAAATCCGGGAGAAGATGGACGAGTCTGAGGCGGGAGCCAAGCGGCTTATGGAGCAGGTTGACAAGTTTAAAATTTGACGGGAATTGAAAAATGTTTTCTTACTTTCAACTTTTCAAATCTACCTTTATAATCAGTATGTTTACCGTCGGCGGCGGCTATGTGATAATTCCCCTGCTCAAAGCGAAATTTGTGGACGAATTTCATTGGATAAGCGACGAAGAAACTTTGAATATGGTAGCAATCGCGCAATCAACGCCCGGAATTATGGCGGTGAATACGGCAATAATGCTCGGCTATCGAATGGCGGGGG
>CAJOOE010000115.1 GCA_905236145.1 uncultured Selenomonadaceae bacterium | reverse complement strand
TTTTAAAATTTCGGCGGCGCGTGTAATAATTTCTGTCAGCGCGTCAACAGAATAATATTCAAGCCGTGAAATTACGCCGAATCTGTCGCGGAGCGGCGGAGAGAGTGCGCCGGCCTTTGTCGTCGCACCTACCAAAGTAAACGGGGCAATATCGAGCCGAATACTCCGGGCGGCGGGACCTTTCCCGATAATTATGTCAAGGCTGAAATCTTCCATCGCCGAATACAAAATTTCCTCAACCTGCCGGCTCAATCTGTGAATTTCGTCAATAAACAAAACGTCGCGAGGTTGCAAATTTGTAAGCAAGGCTGCCAAATCTCCGGAGCGTTCTATTGCCGGACCGGAAGTCGGGCGAAAATTTACGCCGAGTTCGTTTGCGATTATTGCCGCCAAAGTGGTTTTTCCCAAGCCCGGCGGGCCGTAAAGCAAAACGTGATCCAACGCCTCTTTTCTGTCAGTCGCCGCCTTGACGAAAACCGACAAATTTTTTTTCGCCTTTTCCTGTCCGATATATTCCGCCAATCTTCGCGGGCGTAAACTGTATTGCCAATCGTCCGTACTCTGTTCGTCGGTTGCCGTTATTCTTTCGTCCAAATGAAAATTTAACCTCCTTTGGAAAGTTAACCGAATCTGTTCAATTCTTTCAACGCAAATTTTACAAGCTGTTCGGTCGTCGAATTTTTCGGAGCCTTCGCGAAAACCGAAGAAATTTCCGCAGAAGTATAGCCGAGTGCGGAAAGTGCGTCCTCCGCCTCCGAAATTGCGTCGGTTGAAATTTTCGCCGGTACAAAATCGCCGGCACCGTCCGAACCGGTCGAAAAAGGTTTTATCTTGTCTTTGAGTTCGAGGACGATTCTTTCAGCCGATTTTTTCCCTATTCCCGGCAACCTTGTGAGCGACGCGAAATTTTGACGGGCAACGGCGGCGGCGAAATCCGCCGGAGAAATTTTTGACACTATCGCCAATGCCGACTTTGCACCGATACCGCTGACCGAAAGGAGAAGTTCAAAAAATTCCAGAGCCGCCGGATTTTTGAATCCGTACAAAGTTATCGCGTCTTCCCGGACTGCGGTATATACAAAAAATTCTATGGGAGAATCTTTTTGCAAATCTTGCCGGGTTGCCGCATCCGGATAAACTTTATAACCGACACCGTTTACATCGACAATGCAAAATTCCGGTGCGAGAAATTTTATTTTGCCGTTCAAATATCCTATCAAACTTTTTCCGACCTTTCAAACAGAAATTTTAATCGGCTTTGAATATTATGTCACATTCAAACATTCTGTTCCAAGAATTTTTTACGATAAGATTTTTTTCAAAGTTGAAATCCGGGAATTTTTTTTCGGCGTATTCCCGCACCAAAGCTGTATTTCTGTCCTCCGCAAAATCAATCTTGTCGCCGAGATGGTAATACAGCGAGGCATCGCCGAAATTTTTCAAAATTTCTTTTCCGACAATCGTCCGGACATTCGCCTGATAAATCCAGTCGTCAAGATAGCGGGTAAGCAAAAGTTTTCTCTTTGCCGACTTCGACATTTTTTTTGCCAATATCCCCGTCCCCAACGCAAATCCGGCGGAATTTGTTGCGGTATTCATTCCGGCGTAAGATTGAATTTTGAAAAGAAGTTTCCGCTTTTTCAAAATTTCCATGAGTGCATTGTCCGAGCCGTTCAAAAAATCCACGTCCGCAATTCCGACCGGATAGCCTTCTTTGACGTAAGATTCGACAGCACGAGCGAAATTTGCGGTGCTTTCATTCGGATTTAAAATCGGGCGAAATGCTCCGTAAGCCGGTTTTTCATTGTGAATAAAAAAAGTTTTCCCGTGTTCGTCGGTATTTACCATCAAAACAAAATCCGCTTTCTCCGGATCTCTCACCTTTTTGCCGCCGACTATATTCACCGCAGAATCAATCGACTGTGAAATTTTTTCGTCGGAAAATGCCGGCACGGTATCCCCGCCGACTCCCAAATTATAAACAACGCAGACCTTCGGATTTTCGCCGGTTTTTTCGTTTATCGCACGAGCCAGAAGTAAAATATTAAATTCGTCGATTCCCGCCAAAGATTGAAATTTTGTTTTCGGCAAATTTATTTTTTCGGCAAAGGCGAGAATTTCTCTGTTCTCCCGGTGAGTTTGACACAAAGGCGAATTGTCGTCGCGTCCCAAAATCAAATATTCAATCGTCCCGTTTCCGGCAAACTCCATCAATTTTTTTGTCGCGGAAATATTTTTTGCCCGGCGTTCAAACCAATCACTCAAAACTTGCGGAGGAATTTTCTTTTCCAGTGCCCGAAATTTGTTTTCTTCGGTCTGCGACCAATAACCGATCTCCCTTTTGTCGGCAAGTCGCGTATATTGAAAAATATCCTTGCCGTAAAAAACATAATAATTCGGCTCCTCCACATCTCCGCGAGTTCCTGTTTGAGGGGTTCTCATCAGCGAATCGAAAACATAAATTTTCAAATTCGGATTTTCCCGGTGAAGTTTTTCAAAATTCTCCAGCCGGGAATTTAAAACTTCCGCCGGAATATCATGCTTGCGTGAAGGAATGAGTCCGCCGTAAAGCAGGGAGTCCGACGAAATTACCGCAGAATTTGCGGCGTGAGCATTTTTTTCAAGCCATGTCCAAAGTCTGTCCGGATCTCCGGGTTTTCCGGTATTGCTCAAAAATGCTTCCGGCGGCAAAATCATTTCCGCTCCGGTCTGCTCGACAATTTCCGCAGTCTGCCGGAAGGAAATCGGTCTGTCGTCGTGAGGTATGAATAAAATTTTTCCCGCTCTTGCCGCCTCCGTTTCAAAAGCAATCAAAAAAATAACCAACGCAAAAACAGTAAAAACAATCTTCTTCAAATAAAATTCCTCCGTGTCAAACTTTGTGCCTCATAGGACGCTCCGATCGCTATCGCCAACGCGTCAGCCGTGTCGTCCGGCTTGGGCGGTTCCGGCAAATTTAAAATTCGCGTGACCATAAAAATTATTTGTTCTTTTGTCGAGCCGCCGTAACCGGTTATCGACATTTTGACTTCGTTCGGAGTCATCTCCACAATATCCAAATTATTTTGGGCGGCGGCGAGAAGTACCACGCCGCGAGCCTGTCCCACCGGAATTGCGGTTGTCGCGTTTCGTCCGAAAAAAAGTTTCTCTATTCCCATGACTTCCGGGCGAAATTCTTTTATGAGTGCGTCAAGTTCGGTGTGAATTTTTAAAAGTCTGTCCTGCATTCGGGCTTTCGGACTTGTCGTTATCGCTCCGTATTTTTTCGCGATTAACCTGCCCTGTACCTGTTCGACAAATCCGTAGCCGCAAATTGCCGTGCCGGGATCTATTCCGAGTGCGAGCATTTAAATTTTACTCTTCCGTAAATTCGTAATTGCCGTAAACATTTTGAACGTCGTCATTTTCTTCGAGAGCGTCCGACAATTTCTGCATATTTTCCGCATCTTTTCCGGTAAGTTGTACGGTTGTATCGGGAACTTGCGTAATTTCCGCCGATGCCGTTTCTATTCCCTTGTCGGCAAGTGCCTTTTCGATCGCGTCAAAATCTTCCGGTGCGGCGGTAATTTCAAAGACTTCATCGTCCGCGACAAAATCTTCCGCTCCCGCGTCCATAACAATTTCCATTAAAGCGTCCTCATCGTCAAAAGTTTCCTTCTCCACGACGAAAACCGCCTTCTGCTTGAACATCCAGCCGACGCAGCCGGTTTCTCCCAAATTGCCGCCGTACTTCCCGAAAATATGACGAACGTCTGCCGCAGTTCTGTTGCGATTGTCCGTCAAAATGTCGAGCATGAGAGCCGCACCGCCGGGCCCGTAACCTTCGTAAGTAATTTCTTCGTAATTCGAGCCGTCGGACGCACCGAGTCCCTTTTGAATTGCACGGTTGATATTGTCTTTCGGAATATTGTTTGCCTTAGCTTTTGTCAAGGCGAGTTTCAACCGCATATTTCCGGTGGGATCGGAGCCGCCCATTTTTACGGCGATTGTAATTTCGCGTCCTATTTTCGTCGTCAATGCTCCGCGAATTGCATCATTTGCACCTTTTTTTCTTTTAATGTTAGCCCATTTTGAATGTCCGGACATAAAATTTTCTCCCTTCAAATAAAAAACTTTTTTTATAATAACCGTGAATTTTTTCTGCACTTTTCGATATATTCCTGCAGAGAAATTTTTTGAGGCGGCACCTTCTCCCGCCCGCCGCGAAAAAAAAAAGTGCCGAAAAGATTTTTTCGACACCCGAAAGTTTATTAAAGTTAAAAACTCAAAATCAATCTTTGGACAAGTCGCTGCCGTCTTTGAGCCAACTCATCATGCCGCGAAGTTTCTCGCCGACTTTTTCAATCTGATGCTCCGCATGGATTCTGCGTTGAGCAAGGAAGTTTGCACGTCCCGCCGCACGATTTTCCACAAGCCAGTTGCGGGCAAATGTGCCGTCTTGAATTTCTTCGAGAGCCTTCTCCATAGCCTTGCGAACTTCCGGAGTGATGATTTTCGGACCTGTCGTGTAATCGCCGTATTCTGCGGTATCGCTGATGGATTTACGCATTTTCGCCATGCCGCCCTCATACATGAGGTCAACGATGAGTTTCATTTCGTGGAAACATTCAAAGTATGCGATCTCCGGCTGATAACCGGCATTTACCAAAGTTTCAAAGCCGTTTTGAATCAAATGGGTAATGCCGCCGCAGAGGACAACCTGTTCGCCGAACAAGTCGGTTTCGGTTTCTTCTTTGAAAGTCGTTTGAATTACGCCCGCACGGGTTCCGCCGATACCGCGAGCATACGCAAGAGCGAGATCAAAACAATGACCGGTTGCGTCCTGTTCGACCGCGAAAACGTCCGGAACGCCGCCGCCTTCGACAAAAGTTCTGCGGACAAGATGACCGGGACCTTTCGGAGCGACCATGAAAACGTCAACATCTTTTGCCGGCTGAATTTGTTTGAAGTGAATGTTAAAGCCGTGAGCGAAGGCGAGAGCCGCACCGCTCTTCAAATTCGGAGCGATTTCGTTTTTGTAAACGTCGGCTTGTTTTTCGTCCGGAATGAGAATCATAACGACGTCGGCGGCTTTCGTCGCGTCCGCAACATTCATGACTTTCAAGCCGGCTTTCTCCGCGACTTCTTTTGACTTGGAGCCTTCATAAAGACCGACGATAACGTTGACTCCGCTTTCTTTAAGATTCAAAGCATGAGCATGACCCTGACTTCCGTAACCGATTATTGCAACGGTCTTGCCGTTCATAATCTCCCAATTTACGTCCTGATCATAATAAGTTTTTGCCATAATACTCCCTCACTTGATTATAGTTGTTAATTGTATTTTCACCGCGTTCCAGAGCGATAAGCCCGGTGCGAATGACTTCCAAAATTCCGTAAGGTGCAAGGAGCCGGGTAAACGCCGTAACTTTTTCGTCGTTGCCGGTAATTTCAAAAATGAGCGTCGTGGGCTGAACGTCTACGACGTGAGCACGGAAAAGTTCCGCCATTTTCAAAACGTCAAGCCGGTTATTGTCGTCTGCGGAAACCTTTATCATTGTCATTCCGCGTGTAACCGCCGTCGCCGCGTCCAAACGCTGAACCGCACGAACGACCGGCATTTTTTCCAGTTGCTTTATCATCTGTTCGACAAGTCCGCCGTCCCCGTAAACGACGACCGTAATACGCGAAAATTCCGGCGATTGGGTGACACCGACCGAAAGACTGTCGATGTTAAATTCCCGGCGACTGAACATACTTGCCACCCTGACAAGAACGCCCGGTTGATTTTCGACGTAAACGGACAAAACGTGTTTCATAAAAAAACTCCTTTTAAAAATTTCCGCTCCGAATAATATCACTACCCGAACAAAAAATCAACCGAATTGTCGGAATTTTGCCCGGATTCATTTGCAAACTCCGCAACGCTTGCAACCTTCAAAACATGGTCGGGTAAATTTCAATTCGGCGGCTCGCTCAAACTCTTCACGCAAATATTTTTCGGAAAATCCCTGATCCAAAATTTCCCACGCCAAAACTTCCTCCGGCGAATATTCGCGAAGGTAAAAATTTTCGTCAAGCCCGGAGTCTTTGAACAGTTGCCGAAAAATTTTTCCGGAGTCGGACTTTGTCATAATGTCCGCAATTTTCCGGTCGCCGCGAGCCAAAATCGTCTGCAATTCGGATTCTCGCGGCGATTCGGAAATTATTTCGATATTCCGGATTTTTTTTGTCCTTTCGCGTAAAATTTTCAACGCACCGTCCAAATATTTTTTCCCGGCAAATTTTACTCTTTGAAAAGGCGTAAAGGGCTTGGGGACAAAAGGATTGACGC
>CAJOOE010000114.1 GCA_905236145.1 uncultured Selenomonadaceae bacterium | reverse complement strand
CGACATTGTAATCTTTCAAATTTTCCCTTGCATAGTCGATTAAGATTTTTAAATTTTCGCGACCGTAAAGCATAGGTTCACCGCCGTGAAACAAAAATTCCGCGTCCCTGCTCTCGGTTTGTTCCAAAACCTCCGGAAATTCGTCAACCAATTTGAAAAAAATTTCCGGCGGCAGAGTTTTCGGATCCGTGTCGCCTTCACTGCAATAAACGCAATTCAAATTGCAAGCCGTTGTAAGTTTCAATATTATCTGCATAATTCACCTTAAAATTTTAATTCTGTAAGTTCGTTTCGCAGAGTTTCAATCTCTTTGAGCATATTCTTTGCAAAATTTTCCCGTTCGATAAAATATTTGTCACGAAGGGTTGCAAGATATTCGTCCGCTTGATTTTTTGCATAATTTTCGACTTGCGGCATAAGCCCGGTCAAAAATTCATCAAGATTTGTGCCGAGATCCACGGTTTGATATTCGGTGTGCGTCGAATGTTCCGTCCTGTAATATTCTTTTCCGAGAAAACTTCTGAAGTGTTCCCACAATCCGGACGGGGGACGCGGCACGGTATAACTTTCCGTGTAAGTATGAGAAATTTGAGCGGTTTTCTTTTCAAGGGATGCGGCGGAAATATTTGCCGGCACGGTTTTCATTTCAAGATTTTGAAAATCTTCAATAACTCTGTTCATTTGCGAAGTTATTTCTTCGTTAAGTTTTTCCTGCAGGATATTTGAAACTTCGGCGTTGATTGCGGCATTGTCAATTTTTTGACCGTTTTTAACCAGCCGGTTCCATTCGTTCGCCTTGTAAGAAATTTCCGCTCTGACTTCGCGGCGGACATTGGTAACAATCAAATTTGCAATTCGGCTCATATCCGATTTATACTTTTCCACCTGCGAAAGAATGGTGTCAATTCCCGAATCAAACTCTTTCAAATTTTCGACAACGGAATCGACGAAATTATTCAAAAGGCGGCGGGGATTTTCCTGTTTCCTCTCAATGGCATTGTCGCTGACTTTATCGCCCAAAATTTTCATCAGCTTGTCAAGATTGCTTGCCTTGAATTTTTCGTCGTCTTGACTTTCGACTGCCTGACCCGCAAGAGCCGTCGAAATACTTATCGCACGAAATTTTTGCTCGTCGATTTCGGGATAGCGTTCTTTAACTCTCTTGCAAATATCATCTTCCTGAAGTTTGCGAATTTCGGAAGTTTTCGGTGCAAGAATACTTATCAAATTTCCGTCGTCGTCAACGTCTTCGTCGCTGAAATCGGATTTCGTTATTACAATTAACGCCTCTTGTCCTTCCCGGCTGAGTTTTTGCATATAACGCATATCGTCCTGAAGTCCCGGTTCGGCACTGTTCATAAGGAAAATACACATATCCGTATAACTCAAATATTCTTCGACAAGTGCGGTCATATTTTTTGTGTCGCCTTCCTTGCCGACGGCACCGGTACCGGGCGAATCAATCCAACGAAGTCCGCTCAAAGTAAAATATTGAATCGCTCCGGTTGTGTCGATAACGCCTTCCTGAAACCAAGTATCGCCGCTTGAATCTTTTTCAATGTCGCCGGTATCGCGTCCGCGTTCTTCCGTTTCAAAAATCGGCTTGGCAATTTTTTTGTAATGATTGTCGAAGGGAGCGTTAAAAAATTTTTTGCCGGCGAAAAAATTTCCAAGTGAAGATTTGCCCGCCTTGACCGCTCCGAAAATCATAACGACAAGATATTTTTCATTTTTCTTTATGAACCGTTTGCCTTTTCTGTCCGCCTCAATTTTTTCGCTCCAGGTTTCGACGATCGCCCGCATATTTTCAACGGACTTTTGAGCCGCCTTTTCAACGGCATTTTTCCCGGTCATATCGCTTGAACCGGCGGCGGCAAAAATCTTATCCTCAAAATTTTTCAAAAGCACGGGAATTTTTTCGCTGCGGCTGTCGAGAGTTTGAGAAAATTTTGCAAGGTCACCCTGCATTTTGTCCAGCTTTGCAAAAAAATTTTCCACAGTTTCGGCAATATAATTCATCTGCCCGTCACCTCATCTTCCTTCTCTGCCGGTACGCCCGTTGCCTGCAATTCAAGTTCATTGATTTTGGCAATCATTTTGTTAATGTTTTCAAGTTCGCGTTGATCTTCTTGAATCGCCGTTTCTATTTCGCGTTTCATTTCGGATTTGACATTTGCCAAAATATTATCTGCGTCTCCGCTTAAAGCGGAATAATTCTTTTCCTGCTTGAGTGCGGAAATTTGAGAATTGAAATTGTCATTCATACGCCGGCGAAGGTTTCCTATTTCAGACTCTTTGTTATTCACGCTATTCTGCAAATTATTGATTTCATTGCGAAGTTGAGAATCGCCGTATTCATTGTACCGGGAATGACGCGAATGGTCGCTGTATCTTGAATGATCGTCGTGTGCAACAATTATGCCGCCGACAACAACTGCTCCCGCTATAAACATAAAATCATCTCCAAAATTTTAATAATGTTCACGTTCCCAACGACTTCTTGTATTTGCCAAATTATTCTTCAAATCTTCCAACTGATAATTTTGCAAACTTATATTTTGTCGGTCGGAACTATATTGATTGACCGCCGCCTCGACTTTGTAAAGGAAATTTTTCTGCCGGTCTTTAAGCCGATTGATTTTTTCTTCCGAAGATTTCTTGATTTTTTCCGCCTCTGCCTCAAGCTGCCGGATTATGTCGGCTTTTTCTCTCTTTATTCTGTTTTCGCGGACAATGACTTGATTTTCGCCGAGCCAACGACCGAAATTTTTTTGCAAAGTTTCGCGGAGTTCGGGAATACCGCTTTTATTTATCAACGCCTCTTTATTTTCTTCGCGTCCCTTTTTATACCGGGAATTTGAAATCATAAAAGTTTTGAAACCTTTGCCGCCGCAAGTATTTTCTATATCCTCAAGCGTTTTCGTGAGAATTGCGGAAATATTTTCTTCCGAATCCGCGTCAACATTTGTAAAGACAAGAAAAAAATGTTGCCAAAAGTAAGTTTCGTTGTCGAACATAGATTTGATTTTGTTGATTGCGTCAAGTTCCTTCTTGTGCAATTCTCCGACCTTTGCGGTATGAACGAAAATGATAACATTGGCGTTGCGATAGGCGGCGTAAGCCATTTTATCGTCAGACTCCTCCGCCTCAAGCCCGGGCGTGTCGATAAGATAAACATCTTCAGTCCATTTCACCGTTTCATTTACAATGGTAGTCCTGACATCTTGAGCGGCAAATGTTGTTGAATCAAGAATGGAATTGAAAAGCGAACTTTTGCCGTGATTCATCGCACCGGCGTTTATTATGTAAATGCCGTGTACCGCTTTTTCGATTTCATCAAGTTTGTTTTGAAATTCGGCAACATAATCTTTCATTTCCCAACCTCCGATAAATTCAATAATTTTTTCTCATTATAACACAAAAAAAATAAACCGGCATTACCCGGCAGGCGTACTTTTTTCCCGAATAGACACACTCGCGGAAAAAATATTTTGTGATTGACAAATTCTGCAGGTGAATGTAAAATCAATTAGTTTATGAAGGGAGTAAAAAAAATGGGAGCAAGGAAAAAGTCAGCCCGGCTGGGGATAATATTTATAGCCGTCTTGATAATCAGCGGAATTGTATTGATGTACAGAGGAAATGACGCGGTAATATTGGCAACGGAGAAAAAGGAAGGGATATTGACGGCGGAACAGATAAAATTATCCTTTGATTCGGTGGGCGGCAGACTGATAAAAGAGGCGGTACGGGAAGGACAAGAAGTAAAAGCGGGAGAACTTTTAATGGAAATTGATTCGACGGATACGGATTTGTCAATAGAGAAATTGAAAACGCAAACAGCAGCACTGGACGCACAAATAAAATCTGTTTCGGGAAATATGAATGTAAATCTTTTCAAAGCGTCAAACGACGAACAGCAAACATTCCGGGAAATAGACAGCCAAAAAGCCGCGATAAATTCGGCAAAGGCAACGTTGGAAAATGCGGAAATTGATTATAAGCGGAAAAAGAAATTGGTAGCGGACGGAGCAATAGCACAATCACAACTTGACGACGCGACAATGAGATTAAATGTAGCCCGGTCAAATTTGCAGACGCAGGAACAGATATTAAAAAGACTGTTGTCGGGGACAAGCGACAGCGGGAATACAGATTCGATAAACTTGCCGACGATAGCCCAAGAAAGAGCGTCGATAAAAAACACAGAAAACGACATCGCCGCCCTTGTCGAGCAGAAAAAGAGTTTGGAAGTGCAGTTGAAGGAATTGGAAGTGGCAAAGTCGCGGTTAAAACTCTACGCACCGGAGGACGGGAAGATAATAAACATTTTGCAGAAAGAGGGAGAAATGATATCGCCGAATGTGCCGGTAATATTGCTTGAGACTAAGCGGATATATTACGATATTTATGTATCGGAAAAACAAGCGGTAAAAATGCACGAAGGGGACGAAATAATTTGTACGACGGTTGCGGACAAGAAAAAAATTCGGGGAAAAATCAGACTTTTGACGCAGGCACCGGGATTTGCAGATTTGAAACAGTCACGCGAAAAAGGACAGGCGGATTTGACGGCGTTTCAAGTGAGAATATATATAGACAGCGGTGCGGACGTTTTGGCGGGGCAAACAGTCGGCACGGAAATTGATTGAAGGTGGTCGCTGTGGGTTTTTGGAACTCTTTCAACGACGAACTGAAATTTTTGACAAGCGGCAAGGGTATGCCTTATGAAAAAGTTTGCATAATGGTAGCAATGGTAATAAGCGTGATATTGTCGGTAGTCCTTGCGGGAAATTTTTCAAAGGACGCACCGGTCGCGATAATAGATTTGGACAACAGCCGTTACAGCCGGAGCCTTGCGACAAAAATAGATTCGTCGGAATATATGAAGGTCAAGACAATCATAAATTCTCCGATGAACCCGGAAGAATTGTTTTACAGAGATGAAGTGGACGCGGTAATTTTCTTTCCGCAGGGACTTGAGAAAAATCGTTACACCGATTCCGCCGGGTCTTTCGGGATTTTCTACGACAATACAAACACCGCACAAACGGCGGATATAAAAGCGGCTATGGCTGAGATTGTCGCGATTGACAATGCGATGAACGCCGGGCAGAGCAGTTCCGGGCTTTCGTTAAATGCCCGCAATCTTTTCAACCCCGCCGGCTCCACTTCAAACGCACAAACGCAAGGCTTTCTGTTTTTCTTCGGCTCAATGTTTTTCACATTCGCGACAATCGGAATGGTTCCCCGCCTTCGCCTCACAAAGCAATACAACAAGATTATTCACGACGGTACCCCATGGGATTTAATCGGCAGGATTTTGCCTTACGCATTTTTAATGGTCGTTTCGTTTTTCGCGGGTCTTGCGGTCTTGAGAGTTTGGGGAGACTTGGTTTTTTCCGGGCGTGTGGTCGAATTTTTAATCATACAAATATTTTTTGCGATAACGGTGGGAATGTTGAGCGTATTTTTCGGCTGGACGGCACCGAATCCGGGTATTGCGTCGAGCCGAATGATTTTGTTTATACCGGGCGGCTTTATTTTGGGCGGCGTAACTTCTCCGCTGTCACATTTATCATCTTGGGTTGTAACATTGTCGCACATTTTCCCGCTGACTTGGGAATTTCATTTCACACGCGACATAATTCAACGCGGAGCAAGTTTGACGGAAATAAGTTCGGAAATCGGAGCGTTTTTCATTTATATAGCGGTCGTTGCGATACTGTTTTCATTGAGGTTTTACAAGAGCCGGCGGGAACTTGTCGGAACGGTCAAAGCGGAAACGGTGGAACATCTGCTCCGTCCGGGCGAGACTGATGCTTGGCAGGGGTTGAAGATACAAAACATTTTGGTACCGACGGACGGATCGGGGCAGGCGTTTAAGGCGGTCAATCACGCGATTCAGCTTGCGGCGGTCTGTGACGCGAAAATAACTTTGATGATGTGCGTTGATGTTGACAGTGAAATTTCGGCATTTGAACAGGTCAGCGTCGGCGGGTATGTGCCGGCTGAACTCAACAGTGCTGCCCACGAATTTTTATCGGAATTGATGTTGGTTGTCCCGCCGGGTATTCCGGTGAAAAACCGCGTGGAAATCGGAGATCCGGGCGAAACGATTTGCGATTTGTCGGCGACGGGCGAATATGATTTGATAGTTATGGGCAGTCGCGGTTTCGGCGGTTTTGTCGAAGGTATGGGAAGTGTTTCAAGATATGTTTTGAAAAATTCTTCCTGCCCGGTGGATATTGTAAAAGGTATGCCGGACGATTGGAGCGACGACAAAAATTATCTCGGTATTTGACTTTCCACCTATCCACCTATCCACCTATCCACCTTTCCACCTTTCCTAAATCTTATTCTCCGTGCCGTCTTTCAAGCGAATAATATTGCTCTTGTGCCGGAAAATTATGAACGCCGCCGCAATCAAACCGAGAAAAATAAATTCGGCGGGACAGTCGAACAGATAAGCAAAAATCGGGACAAGTGCGGCAGAAACAATCGAGCCGAGAGAAACATAGCGGGTCAGCAGGACAATAATCAGCCAAATTGCAAACACAATTACCGTCACTTTCGGCATAAGCATTGCAATAACACCCAGCCCGGTCGCAACTCCCTTGCCGCCGCGAAATTTCAAAAAGATAGTGAAAGTGTGACCGATTATCGCAAAGAGTCCGGCAAAAACCATAGAAATCGGACTTCCGACAAAATGCCCGGCGATAAGTACGGCAATCGCACCTTTCAAAAAATCCGCCGCGAAAATCAAAATTCCGGCAGGTTTACCCAATGACCGCCAGGCGTTTGTTGCTCCGATGTTCCCGCTGCCGAATTTCCGCAAATCTTTTTTCCAGATGAGTTTGCCGAAAATCAATCCGTTCGGAACGGAGCCGAGCAGATACGCAAAAATCAAAACCGCCGCAAAGGTCAAGAAAATCACCTCTTCCCAATTCTCCTAAACACTTTCCACCTTTCCACCTATCCACCTTTCCACCTATCCACCTTTCCACCTGTTCACATAGCGGCAAATGTCGTCGATAATCTGCAAAGGCGACCACTCTGTAGTATCAATTTTATAATCCGCTTTATCGTAAAATTTTCGGCGTTCTTCCAAAAGTCTTTTTATCGTGGCAAGTCTTTCGGTGCCGCCGCTGTCCAAAACCGGACGTTCTCCGCGTCTTGCCGTGCGATTCAAAATTTCTTCCGGGTCTGTCGTCAGACAAATTATCACACCGGAATTTTTGAGCAGACGAAAATTTTCTTCGTCTGTGACGGTGCCGCCGCCCGTCGCTATAACAATTCCGCGTTTTTCCGAAACTTCGCGGACGGCTTTTTTCTCAAGTTCGCGAAAATGTTTTTCGCCGTAAATTTCAAAAATATGCGGTATACTCATTTTCGTGTCATTTTCAATTTTTTGGTCAAGATCGACGAACGGACACCCCAATCTCGGAGCAAGCATTTTGCCCAAACTCGTTTTCCCCGTTCCCGGAAAACCGATTAAAACAACATTATTTTTCACGTTATCACCGACTTTAAAAACTCAATTTGACTGCACGGGAATCATCGAACGAATCCAACCTTCAAAAGCACTCGGGTTGCGTGTCTGAATCAAAATCACGCCGGGACCCCCGAATCGACAGACAAAACCTTCTCCGGAAGTGAAACTCGACAAAAGTCCGGAGGACGCGGTTTCAATTTTATAATCCATATAATCGGGCCACGCGACCAAATGCCCGTTGTCTATAACGACTTCTTCGCCCGCTTCCAAATTTATCGGGTGAATCACGCCGTAACTCGAAACAAAGACAGTCCCGCGTCCCGTTATGTTGAGAATAAAAAAACCTTCACCGCTCAAAAATCCGCGTTTCAAATTCTGCATTTTGGTATCAACATTTATTCCCTGCGTTCCGGCAAGAAATCCGTCCTTCTGCACGGTCAAGCCGTAGGAGCCGTCAAGTTCCACGTCCAAAATTCCGCCGGGCAGGGCGTGACCGATTAAAAGTTCACCCGCTCCGCGACTTGCGGTGAGTTCCTGAAAAAACATACTTTCACCGGACAAAAATTTCCTCGCAAGTCCGCCCAAAATGCCGCCTTCCATCTTCCCCTCAACTTCTATTGTCGGCGACATTGCAATCATTGCGTCCGATTCGGCTTTGATTTTCTCGCCGCGTTCCAGGTGAAACTTGACGACCGGGAAAGCCTCCGGATATAAAATTTCGTATTTCATAGTTTTCGCTCCAAATTAAAGAAAATAAATTCTGTCTTGAATGGTCTTTTCTGTAGTTGTCGAAATTCCCCTGCAAGAAAAATAATGTATTCATTTTTCTCCGGGCTTGCAAAATTTTTCTTCGGTGATTATAATAGCAAAATGTCACGGAGTAAATGAAAGGATGATTTAAATGGCTGACGTTAATGCGGAGGCTCTGGCTCTGCACAAAGAACATCACGGAAAACTTGAAGTGAGAAGTAAAGTTTCATTGAAAACAAATAAAGATTTGACTTTGGCGTACACGCCGGGCGTAGCGGCTCCCTGCCTTGAAATTCAAAAAGACAACGACAAGATTTACGATTACACCAATCGCGGGAATTTGGTTGCCGTCGTTACAAACGGTACAGCCGTTCTCGGTTTGGGCGACATCGGAGCGGGAGCGGGCTTGCCGGTTATGGAAGGTAAATCAATCTTATTTAAAGGTTTTGCCGGCGTTGATGCAATCCCCATTTGCCTGAATACAAAGAATGTTGACGAAATTATAAAGGCAATTCAGCTTATGGCTCCGAGTTTCGGCGGTATAAACCTTGAGGATATAAAGGCCCCGGAGTGTTTCGACATCGAACACGCTTTGAAGTCCGGCGTTGATATTCCGGTATTCCACGACGATCAGCACGGTACCGCAATAGTCGTCGGTGCGGCTCTCATCAATGCTTTGAAACTCGTCGGAAAGAAATTTAATGAAATTAAGGTCGTTGTAAACGGTGCCGGTGCGGCGGGTATGGCTATCACCTACCTCATTCAAAAAATGGGTGCGGCAAATGTAATGCTCTGCGACTCAACCGGTGCCATTTACGAGGGACGCGGCAAGGGTATGAACCCCTACAAAGACCAAATTGCCGCCGTCACAAACGCCGGCAACGAATCCGGACAACTTGCCGACGTTATTCACGGTGCGGACGTATTTATCGGCGTGTCGAAAGCCGGCTTGCTTACTCAAGAAATGGTTAAGGATATGAATAAGGACGCGATAATTTTGGCTATGGCAAACCCGACCCCGGAAATTATGCCGGACGAGGCTAAGGCCGCAGGTGCCCGCGTCGTATGTACCGGACGCAGTGACTTCCCGAACCAAGTCAACAATCTTTTGGCGTTTCCGGGAATTTTCAGGGGTGCTCTTGACGTTCGTGCGACGGATATAAATGAGGAAATGAAAATTGCCGCGTCTTATGCCATTGCCTCGCTTGTTTCCGATGACGAACTTGACGAAGAACACGTTATTACCACGCCTTTTGATGAAAGAGTCGCACCGACCGTCGCGGCGGCTGTCGCAAAGGCGGCGATTGATTCGGGCGTTGCAAGAAACAAAAACATCACGCCGGAGCAGGTTGCCGAACATACACGCGAACTTTTGAAGGCTCAATAAAAATTTTTTCCGAAAATTTTTTTGACGGACTCACCGAAAATTTTTTGCGGTGAATCCGCCTTTTGTTGTATTTCGGCAAATAGTTTTTGGAAGGAGGAGAATTTTATGGGATTTTTTGACAGATTAAAGGAAGGTCTTGCAAAGACACGCGAAAAATTCACGGATAAAATTGATGAAATTTTGCACGGCTCGCGGAAAGTTGATGAAGAACTTTTGGACGAATTGGAAGAAACTTTGATAACTTCGGACGTGGGACCCGCGACTACCGAAAAACTTATGACCGGACTTCGCAAGGGGATAAGAAAGGCGGAAATTCAAACTGCCGACGATGTAAGAAAATTTTTGTCCGAAAGCATAAGAAAAATTTTGACGGACGAAGAAGGAATGTATATCAGCGTGGACCCGCCGCTTGTAATCCTTATGACAGGCGTGAACGGTGCCGGGAAAACCACGACGATAGGGAAATTGAGTGCGTATTACAAAGAGCGGGGAAAAAAAGTTATGGTTGCGGCGGCAGATACTTTCCGGGCGGGAGCGGTGGACCAGCTTGAAGTTTGGGCAGAAAGAACCGGGGCGGCAATAGTAAAACTTGATGAAGGAGTAAATCCTTCAACCGTCGCTTTAAACGCCGCCCGTCAAGCCGTCGCCCAAAAATTTGACGTGCTTATCGTCGATACCGCCGGACGACTTCAGAACAAATACAATTTAATGGAAGAACTCAAGAAAATAAATCGGATAATCGGCAAGGGTATTCCGGGTGCTCCTCACGAAACTTTGCTTGTACTCGACGCGACGACGGGACAAAATGCCCTGCGTCAAGCGGAAATGTTTTCAAAGTCCGCAGAAATTACGGGGATTGTTTTGACGAAATTGGACGGGACAGCAAAAGGCGGAATGATTATCGGCATAAAGGAAGAGTTGAATATACCGGTCAAGTGGGTAGGTGTCGGCGAAAAACCGGACGACCTGCGTCCCTTCAACGCAAAAGAATTTGCAGACGCTCTGTTTCCCTGATTCCCCTAAACACTTTCCACCTTGCAAACCT
>CAJOOE010000113.1 GCA_905236145.1 uncultured Selenomonadaceae bacterium | reverse complement strand
TGACCGACTTTGTTTTTTGTCAAAAAATCTCTATAATGCAGGACTTTATGTGGTGCGACAAAACTTTTTTGCCACAAAAAAACTTTTCTTCATTTCAAAAAAACCTCACTTTCCACCTTACAAACCTTGCAAACCTTTCCACCTTTTTACTTTCCACCTTTCCACCTTGCAAACACTTTCCACCTTGCAAACCTTTCCACCTTACAAACCTTGCAAACCTTTCCACCTTGCAAACCTTGCAAACCTTTCCACCTTTCCACCTATTTCCCTAATTCCCGCCGAATTCCTTCAAAGAGTACCGAAAATTCTGTCGCCGGCATCGCCCAAGCCCGGAACAATATAAGCCTTTTCATTTAAACCATCGTCAATCGAAGCAGTATAAATCGGAACGTCCGGATGAGCCTTTGCAACCGTTTCCAAGCCCTTCGGAGCGGCAAGCAAAGTCATAAGGACAATTTTTTTCGCTCCCTTTTCCTTCAGCATTTGCAGAGCGGCGGCACAACTTCCGCCCGTCGCCAACATCGGATCCGTCACCAGCAAAAATTTTTCCGACAAATTCGGCGGCATTTTGCTGTAATATTCGACGGGCTGAAAAGTCTTTTCGTCGCGATAAAGCCCGATATGACCGACGGACGCACCCGGCAACATTTTCAAAACGCCGGCGGACATTCCCAAACCTGCACGGAGAATGGGGACAATGACAAAATTTTCTTCGTCGAGTACGTTTACCCGGCAAGACTTAATCGGCGTTTCAATCTCAACTTCCCGGCTTTGAAAAGTCTTTGCGACTTCGTAAGTCATAAGCATTGCAATTTCTTCGAGCAGAGAACGAAAATCCTTTCCCGGCGTCGTTTTCATTCGCATAATCGAAAGTTTGTGAGTTATCAGGGGATTTTCGATTAAATGAACCGATTCAAAATTTTGCATAAAAAATCACTCCCGTTTAAAAAATAGTTGCATCGTCAACCGACCGACGAAAATTTTTTGTTTCGCTTGCCGAAAAAAATATATTGCTGAAGAACGCCGGCATTTTTACCGAATTTCTCAAAAATGTTTTCGCCGCCGAAATCTTCCTCAATCGCCCTTTTTATCCAAACGTCAACCGGAACACGATCCGCCCGGTGATAAGCATAGAGAGCAACGCAATTCGCAACCTTGTCACCAACGCCGCGAATTTTCTTCAATTCTTCGACAAGTTTTTCGTCCGGCAAATTATCGAGAGCGGCAAGGTCAATTTCGCCGCTCAAAATCTTTTCAATCGCGTCTTTCAGATAATCTGCACGATAACCCGTGCCGCATTTTGAAAGTTTGCCGATATTCTCCGCATTGAAATTTTCCGGCTCCGGAAAGAGAAAAATTTTTTCGCAAGGCGTTTCGACTTCCCTGCCGAAAAATTTGCAAATCAATTCGACGGAGTTGCGGATAGAGGGAATACTCCTGCGTTGGCTTATTATGAAACTCAAGAGCATTTCAAAACGCTCCTGCCGCAAAATTCTTATACCCTCGCCGCAGTCGGTCACATCTTTCAAAAAGTTTCCGCAGGCAACAGTCTCCGCAAAATCAAAAATTTTTCTGCGTATGTCGGCGTAATTTGTTTGAAGGTCGAAGTAATTTTTCCAAAAACCTTCCCATTCCTCCGCACTGCAGCCGCTCACGTCGAAAATATCATCGCCGATTCTCTTAAAGTAAACAAAATGCTTTCCGGAAATGAAACGAAACAAACCCGGCGTTATCTCCTTCGGACGGAAACATTGACCGCTGGCAACGATTTTTTTCAAGTCGAAGTCATCGGATATTTTTACCTGCATTAAACCTCTTCACCTCATGAAACAAAGTCCGATTATCGCGTCAATCGCCACAAGCAACATTATATTTACGTCAAAGAAAACATTTGCCGCGAAGGTTGCCAAAATTATTATCGTCGGAAGTACAAGTTTTTCCGAAAATTGTTTTTTTGTGAGGTCAAAGGCGACATTGAGCAAAAGAGCCGTCGCCCCGCACTGCATACCCTTCAAGGCAAGTTTTACATATTCGTTTGAGGAAATCAAGTCGTAAAAAGACGCGACGATTGAAATTATCATGAGCGGCGGGAGAATTGTGGCGAACATTCCCACCAACGCCCCGCGAATACCGCCCATTCTGTAACCGAGCATTATTGCGGTATTGACTGCCATAATTCCTGGCGTTGATTGAGCGATAGCCACCATATTTAAAGTTTCTTCGTCACTAATCCAGTGATATTCATCGACGTATTTTGCCTTGAGTAGCGGAATTATTACGTAGCCGCCACCAACCGTGAACATACTGATGATGAACGTTGACTTGA
>CAJOOE010000112.1 GCA_905236145.1 uncultured Selenomonadaceae bacterium | reverse complement strand
GGAAAATTTTTTGACTGACAATATCGTTGTAATCAACACTTTTATTTTGTACATAGGTTTGATGATGGGTATCGGCGTTTATTACTATCGCAAAACTCAAAATATGAGCGATTATTTTTTGGGCAACCGAAAACTCGGTGCTTGGGTAACTTCACTTTCCGCAGAGGCGTCCGATATGAGCGGCTGGATGCTCATGGGCGTTCCGGGTTTTGCTTACCTTGCCGGACTCAATGCCGGCTGGATTGCCGTCGGAATTGCGATCGGTACTTGGGCGAATTGGCATTTTGTCGCCGCCCGGCTCCGGAAATACACGGAACTTGCCGGAAACGCCCTGACGCTGCCGGAATTTTTGCAAAATCGCTACAAGGACACGAGCGGACTTCTTCGCGTTGTGCCGGCAATTTTTATTTTGATTTTCTTCATACTCTACACTTCAAGCGGTTTTGTTTCGGCGGGACGACTTTTTGAAACCGTTTTCGGTCTGCCTTATGAACTTGCAATTCTTCTGGGAGCCGGCTCCGTCGTATTTTATACTCTGATCGGCGGATTTTTGGCGGTCAGCCGAACGGATTTTATTCAGGGCGTTATGATGTTTTTTGCAATTTTGCTTGTCCCGACCTGTGCGGCGATGACGACCGGCGGATTCGGAGCGACAATGTCCGCAATTTACGATTTTAAAGCGTCGATGTTCGATCCGTTTTTAAAGCCGGACGGTTCGCAAATCGGAATAATCGAAATAATTTCACTTCTCGCTTGGGGAATAGGATATTTCGGACAGCCGCATATTTTGGTGAGATTTATGGCAATAAAATCCACGAAGGAAATTCCGCAGGCAACTCATATTGCAATGACTTGGGTAATTTTGAGCTTGGCGGCGGCGGTCGCGGTCGGAATGGTCGGAACGGTGTATCTTTCGGAAACTTTAATCGGCACCGATTCCGAAAAAGTTTTTTTGCTTATGACAAATGAACTTTTCCCGCCGATAATCGCCGGGCTTGTGCTTTCCGCAGTTTTGGCGGCAATAATGTCAACCGCGTCCTCTCAACTTTTGGTTGCGGCATCGGCTTTCGCTCAAGATTTTTACAAGACGATAATTCGCAAAGATGCCGAACAAAAAGAACTTGTTTGGATTTCCAGAGCATCTGTTTTGGTGATTGCGTCAACGGCGGTTTTTCTGGGATTTAATCCGAACAGTTTCATTTTGGACATGGTCGCTTATGCCTGGGCGGGATTCGGTGCGGCATTCGGGCCGACAATTTTGATGAGCCTGTTTTGGAAGAGAACGACGCGTCGCGGAATAATTGCCGGAATAATCGTCGGCGGCGTTACGGTCTTGGCTTGGAAACAGTTGGATCCTTTCGGTCTTTATGAAATTGTTCCCGGATTTATCTTCTCATTGATTGCAATTTACCTTGTAAGCAAATTTGACGAAGAGCCGGCTCCGGAACTTCAACGGACTTTCGATAAAGTTTCGGAAAGCAATATTTGACGGAGGACTTCGCGAAAATTTATGAGTGAGACGGGACGAGTAATAAAATTTTACAACAGCTTTTTCTTTGTAAAAGTCGGCGATGAACTTTTGCCCTGCAAACTTCGCGGAAAAATGAAACGCGACAAAAAAAACGGCAGTGCGGTTTATCCCGGGGATTTTGCGGAAATTTTGCGGCAAAGTGACGGCTCCGGCATAATCGAAAAAGTTTTGCCGCGAAAAAGTCTTTTGTTTCGTCCGGCTGTCGCAAATATCGACAAAGTTATTTTGACTTTCGCCGCCGCAAATCCCAATCCTCATACCCTGCTTGCAAACAGATTTATCACGCTTGCCGAAAAATCCGGGATTGAAAAAATTTTTCTCTGCGTCAACAAAACAGACTTGAATCCGGGTGGAAATTTTTTCGACGAATTGAAAAAACTTTATCCGGTTATAAGGACTTCGACTCGGACCGGTGAAGGAATGGAAGAATTGAAAGAAATTTTATCGGAAGGCGTGACGGTTTTTTCCGGACCGAGCGGTGTCGGAAAATCTTCACTCTTGAACGCCGTCAATACAAATTTGAAATTGAAAGTCGGCGATGTGAGCGAAAAAATTTTACGCGGAAAGCATACGACACGAATTTCCGAGCTTATGGAATTTAACGGCGGCTTTGTCGTCGATACTCCGGGATTTTCCGCAGTGAGTTTAACCGATGCCGGGATTGACAAAAAAAATCTGTGGCGTTGCTTTAAAGAATTTGCCGCGTTCGCTCCGAATTGCAAATTTACCGGTTGCAGTCACAGCCATGAGCCGGATTGTGCGGTAAAGGCGGCTGTCCTGCACGGAGAAATTTTTCAAAGTCGTTACGATTCATATTTGACGATGCTGAAAGAAGATTTGAATTGACCGGTTTAATTGAATTTAATCGAATAATTTGAAAAAAAATCCGTCAAGACAGCTTAACCTGTCTCGGCGGATTTTGTCGCTTAATTTTGATTTACCGGTCTTTCTTCTCTCGGTTTCAATCGTCTGTCCAAAGTGGACAATCCCCTGTAAACCGTGCCTATGTCTATCGACTCCCCGCGAGCCGCAACATAACGTTCCAACTTTCTTTTTACCCTTTGCAAGGCGTTGTCTATTGATTTTACATGACGATTCAAGCCTTGAGCAATTTCCTGATAAGATTTTCCGTCAAGATACGCCATTAAAACCTGCCATTCCAAATCGCTCAAAATTTCTTCCATTTTCTTTTCGATCGCCAAAAATTCTTCGCGACTTATGACAAGTTCTTCCGGGTCGGCAACCTTGACTCCGGACAGAACATCGAGCAAAGTCCGATCCGAATCTTCATCGTAAATCGGTTTGTTGAGTGAAATGTAAGAATTTAACGGTATATGCTTTTGCCTTGTCGCAGTTTTTATCGCGGTTATTATTTGCCTTGTAACGCACAACTCCGCGAAGGCGTGAAAGGACGACAATTTGTCGCTTTTGAAATCTCGCACGGCCTTATAAAAGCCGATCATGCCTTCTTGAATTATGTCCTCGCGATCCGCACCGATCAAAAAGTAAGATCTCGCTTTGGCACGAACAAAACTCCTGTATCTGTGAATAAGATAATCCAACGCCGTATCGTTGAGTTTTTCTTTTATTTCGACTATCAATTCTTCGTCCGTCAGAGATTCATATTTTGCGTATTCGTCAAAATTTTCACTTGGCGTTGCGTTCTTTCTGTCAGATTCCATCTTTCAACCTCCGTTAGCAGTGCTATTATACTCCACATATCCCGTCAAGTCAATCAACCGAATTAACTTTCAAAGATTGTTGTCAAATGCCGGAAGAAATGAGATTGTCACAGAAAAAAATTTTTTGTCCGGTAAACAATATTTTTGATATAATACACAGAGTTTACAGATTTTTTGAAATGAAATGAGGAGATTGTCACGGGACTTCTTGAAAAAATAAAATCGCCGATTGAATTGCACGATATGACTTTGCCGGAGCTTACCGAACTTGCCGCAGAAATTCGCGAATTGATTTTGGACACGGTTTCAAAAAACGGCGGGCATCTCGCT
>CAJOOE010000111.1 GCA_905236145.1 uncultured Selenomonadaceae bacterium | reverse complement strand
GCTCAAAGGCGGCTTGAAATTGCCAGAGCACTTGCCGCAAATCCGAAACTTCTTCTTTTGGACGAACCTGCCGCCGGTATGAACCCGCAGGAAACCCGCGAACTTATGGATATGATCAGAAAGATTCGCAAGCAGTTCGGCTTGACCGTTCTTTTGATTGAACATGACATGAGTTTGGTAATGGGAATTTGTGAACGGATTTATGTTTTGGAATACGGTATGATTATAGCGGACGGCACTCCTTCCGAAATTCAAAACAATCCGGAAGTCGTCCGTGCTTATCTCGGAGCGGAAACGGTGAATTAAGTTTTCACCTGTCCGCCTTACAACGGAGGTTTTTTTATGGCGATGCTTGAAATCAATGATATAAATGTTTATTACGGTGCAATTCACGCGATAAAGGGAATAAGTCTTGAAGTAAACGAGGGCGAAATTGTCACGCTGATAGGGGCGAACGGTGCCGGCAAGTCAACCACGCTCCGCACAATCTCCGGACTGCTGAAACCGAAAACCGGCTCAATAAATTTCATGGGAAAAGAAATATCCGGTGTGCCGGCACATAAAATCGTCCGGGAAGGTATTTCGCAGGTGCCGGAGGGCAGAAAAATTTTTGCGGAAATGACCGTCCGCGAAAATTTGGAACTCGGTGCATTTATCCGCAACGACACCGACGAAATAGAAAAAGATTTCAAAATGGTCTTTGAAAGATTCCCGCGACTTGAAGAGCGTATTTCACAGCTTGCCGGCACTCTCTCGGGCGGCGAACAACAAATGCTTGCCATGGGCAGGGCGTTGATGAGCAGACCGAAACTCTTGCTTTTGGACGAACCGAGTATGGGATTGGCACCGCTCCTGATTCGCGAAATTTTTTCGATAATCGTCGATATAAACAAAGCCGGCACTACCGTTTTGCTTGTCGAACAAAATGCAAATATGGCACTCTCCATCGCAAACCGGGCGTATGTTTTGGAAACCGGCAGGATCACCCTTTCCGGCGATGCGAAAAAACTTGCCGCAAGTGAAGAAGTCCGCAAGGCTTATCTCGGCGGTTGATTTCCGAATTTTGAGGGGGCGAAGTTTTTTGGGTATATCGGACGTTTTTTCAAATATGTTTCGCAAACGCGGCGAACTTGAGCCGAAAGATTTGATAAAGGAAATTGAGCGGGAAGTCGTCAAAAGCAAAAAAAAATCCGACGGCTTGAATATCGTCCCGAATGATTATACCGTTTGCCTCAGCGAGGAAGATTGTCACAGGTTGAGTGCGGCAAGGGTCATTAAGGCTTTGTATGAGGCGGTCGAAAGAAAAGTCATTCGCGAAAATTTTTTTATGGACGGTCATCTTGCCGTCAGACTTGAAAAATTTTCCGACAGCGACGAAGATATTTTCATAAAATCAAAATTCATAGACGATGTGAAAATCAGCGAGGACACGATAAATTTGGATAACGACGTTTTGAGCAAAACTCTGCTGGAAGATGCCGACACTTTATTTGACGAAACCATTGTCGCGAACAAGACAAAAATTACTTCCACAATGAAATTTTCCGAGCCGCGAAGGACAGAGTATAATATCGCCGTTCTCACCGACTCGGAAAATTCCGAAGTCGTCTTGGGCGAAAGGCAAATCTATATCGGACGCAAAGAATCAAATGATTTTGTCCTGAACGACGACGGAGCATCAAGAGTTCACGCTTATATCTCTTACGAAAGACACAGGCACGTTTTGCACGATGCCGGAAGTTTGAACGGGACTTACGTCAATTCAAAATTAACCAATCGCCGGGATTTGAAGGACGGCGACAAAATTTTAATCGGAAATACCACGCTTGTTTATAAAGTTCTTTAAATCGGAGGGCGACAAATTGGTTAAAATCTATCACGCCACAAACGTCGGCAAAGTTCGTCCGAACAATGAGGACGCTTACGCCGAAATAAATCCGGATACTTTTATCGTTGCGGACGGAATGGGCGGTCGGGCGGCGGGAGAAGTAGCAAGCAATATGCTTATCGAAGTCGCGGCGGAAAATTTAAATCCGGACAGTGTGCCTTACGACGAGAAAATTTTATCCGCCGTAATTTCGGACGCAAATAAAAAAATTCTTGCCGCCGCAAATCAAAACGAAAATTTGCGGGGCATGGGAACAACCGCGACGATTTTACATCTGTACGACGATATTGCCTATTATGCTCATGTCGGGGACAGCCGGATTTATATTTATCGCGGAGGTAAACTGTACCGGGTGACCGAAGATCATTCTTATGTCGAGGAGCTTGTGAAAAAAGGGGAGATTACGCCGGAGGAGGCAAGAGTTCACCCCATGAAAAATGTTTTGACTCAGGCTGTGGGAGTGACGGAAGATTTTGAAATTGATTCCGGGAAATTTCCGACAATGTTCGGCGACGTTTTTTTACTCTGCACGGACGGACTCACAAACATGGTGACCGATTCGCAGATTTCGGAAATTTTAAGTCACAGTTTGAACCCGGCAGAAGATTTGATACAAGCTGCACTCGACGGAGGCGGCAGGGACAATGTCACGGTTATTGTTTTGGGAATTGACTGTTAAGGGGCGGTTGATAAAATGAATGTTCAAGTTTTGGGCAACCGCTACGAACTTGAAGAAAAAATCGGCAGCGGCGGAATGGCCGAAGTTTACCGGGCAACCGACAAACTTTTGGCAAGACCGGTTGCCGTGAAAATTTTGAATCAAGAGTATAAAGCGGATGCGGAATTTGTCGAAAAGTTTCATCGCGAGGCAAAAGCTGCCGCCGGACTTTCTCACCCGAATATCGTAAGTATTTACGACGTGGGAACGGACAGCGACGATCATTATATTGTCATGGAATATGTTCCGGGAAGTACGCTGAAGGATAAAATTAAAGCGGAAGGGCCTTTGGATATTTTGACTGCGGTAAATATTGCAAGGGATATTGCCGGCGGACTTGCCCACGCCCACGCCAACAATATCGTTCACTGCGACATCAAACCGCACAATATTTTGATGACGGGCGACGGCAGAGCGAAAATTGCGGACTTCGGAATCGCTCGGGCGGTAACCGAATCAACCATGACTTACGGCGGGAATGTTATCGGCTCGGTACATTATTTTTCGCCGGAACAGGCTCGCGGCGGTGCAATTACTCCGAAATCCGACGTTTATTCTTTGGGCGTTGTACTCTATGAAATGTTGACGAATCGTCTGCCGTTTATCGGAGAAAATCCGGTTTCGATAGCTATGAAACATATTGAAGAGGACGTAACGCCGCCGGCAAAATATCGTCCCCAATGCCCGCCGATGCTTGAGGCAATCGTACTCCGAGCCATGGCAAAATTTCCGGACTCCCGGCCTTCAAGTTTCGATTTGGTTCAAGAATTGTCGAATGTTTCGGCGACTTTGAGCGTGGCACAAATGAGCGATCCGGACGCAACTCAAATTTTGCCGCGAGCGGAAGTTACCGCTCCGCCTCATCAAAGACGGGCTGTCAATCAGGGCTTGGATCAATCGTCGGAAACTTCCTCAAATTCGGACAAGAAACCTTTTTACAAGTCGAAGATTTTTATGGCGGGAATGTTCCTCCTGCTGATCTTGGGATTCGGTGCCGGAACTTTTATGTCTTTCGGAAAATTTTGGAGCAGTGAAGAAGTTACCGTTCCGGACGTAAAAGGAAAGCAGCTTGCTTTGGCTCGGCAAATTTTGGAGGACGAAAATTTAAGGGTGAACGTCGCGGAAACTTACGACGCAAATGTCCCGCCCGGTCAAGTCGTTTCTCAAGACCCGGAGCCGGGCAGAAATGTAAAAACCGCTCGACTTGTGACAATTTACATCAGCAAGGGCGGCGAAGAAATTGAAATGCCGGACTTGAAAGGATTGTCGAAATTTGCGGCAACGGAAAGATTGCAAAAACTCGGATTGAAAGTCGGCTCGATTTACGAAAAAGACGACGATGCGGAGCCGGGAACGGTTCTTTCACATGACCCGAAAGACGGAGCAAAAATAACTCGCGGGCAGAGTATAGACTTGATAATTTCACGCGGTGCGGCAAAAAAAGAGCCGGAAAAAACGCAGGTTCCCAATGTGCAAAATGCAAGTCTTGAAGTCGCAAAGGCGGGAATTGAAGGACGCAATTTGACCGTCGGCTCGATCGTCGAAGAAATAAGCACTCAAGCGGAAGGTACGATTGTCAGTCAGGATCCCGCTCCGGATACGGAAGTCGAAGTCGGTACAAGCGTAAATTTGGTTGTTGCAAGGAGAGAATCGGAGCCGGTCGAAACTTTTGAAGGCGGCGAAAATTACGGCGGTCAACAGAGCGGCGGCGAATCAAATTCGGGAAATGAAAGTTATGAGTCGGTCGAACAAGATATTTCCGCTCCTTCGCGTGAAGGCGATTCCGGTAAAAGCAGATAAAAAATTTTCGCGATGTATTAAGGCGGAAAACCGACGCCCGGGCTTGTGAAGAATACAAGTTTCCAAAATCGAGGTCTTTTGATGAAAAATTTTGTTACGTTCATATTGTCGTCAATTTTAATTACCTTCTTCGCTGTTTTCGGTACTTACATTGCGGAAATTACAAATTTGATTCAATTTTCGGAGCAGTCGCTTGAAGTAAAATTTGAGGAGAACGGCGAAGATTTGATTATGACTTGGCAGCCGATTCCTTACCCCTGCAAATACAAAATCGAAACTGTGAGCCGGACTTCCGGGACAATTTCCGGAGTCCCGGAATATCATTTGCAGAGTTTCGCCCGGGTAGAAGGGACAAGTTTTAAAGTTCCCCGCACCGCAATTCCCAATTATTATTTTATTTCAGCCGTCGGAATTTTCGGCGGCAAAATTTTTGAGTACGAAAAACCGATTGCCAATCCGAATTTTCCCTCCCCCGTCGCTCCCGTTTCGATTTTCAAATACACGGAGGAAAATAAAGCAAGCCTGATGCCGTTTCTTGTCTGGCATACCGTGCCGGACGCGGTTTGTTATGAAGTCGAAATTTTAAGTTCGCCGCCGCAAATTGAAGGCGGGATTGAGCCGTCAAAAAAAAATCAGCTTATGATAACACATTCGATTTTTACAAACGGTTACCAAGTCGATTTGCGACCTTTCAAAGACGAAAAGGAAATTTATTGGCGGGTTCGGGCTTTAAATCTTCATTTGAAACCGGTGGGAGAATTTTCAAGAGCGGAAAGAATTTTTATCGACGAAAACAAACCTTTGCCGAATTGCCCGCTTATAAACAATTTCGACAAGGAGGAAAATTTTCAACAGCCTGTTTATCCGGTTTACGACTGGATACCTTTAAACAAAGCGGATAAATATGAAATTGAACTTTCGGATCACCCGCCGGCGGTTGAATTTGACACGGAGCCGGATCCGGAAAGCCTTTGGCGACAAATTGCGACGGATTCTTCAAGCCGTTACGACGAATACGGCAGACCGTACGCCGGAATTTATTATTGGCGGGTTCGTGCTTTGGACGAAAAAAATAATCCCGTCGGCACTTGGTCGCACTCCGGAAAATTTACGATGCCGGATTATACCGGCGGGGTTGACGTTGCGATTTTCGGCGACAGCATTTCTCACGGCGGCGGTGCGGTCAGCTACTCCCCCGCCTCGCTTGAGTACAGTTACGCGAATTATTTGGATTTTCCGGCTGTGAATATCAGCCGGAGCGGCGACACTTCAAAAACCACGGCGGAAAGATTTGAAAAGGACGTTCTGCCGCTCAAGCCGAAAAATTTAATAATCTTGACCGGCTCCAACAGTTTACGCTCGACGCTCTTTACCGCCGACGATATTATTTCCGATCTGTCGAAAATTGAAAGACTCTGCCGCCGAAACAATATCCGTCCGATTTTTTTGACGCTCATGCCCATAAATCCGAAAGGAATTTTTTATGTCTTTCACACGCCGACGGATCCGAATTGGAAAGACAAATTGAAAAGGGTAAATCGTTTCATTCGCGAACAGCAATATTACATTGACATTGAGCCTTATTTTTACGATATTTACGGAGATTTGTCGGAAGACCTTTCGACGGACGGTCTGCACCCCGATATTCGCGGGAAAATGATTATCGGCGAGGAGATAAACAAGCATAAAGATTTATTCGCCTTCTCCGAAAAGAAAACGGACGGCGAAAATTTCCCCGACAAGATTTTAAATCTCTTGCGTAAATTGAAAGTCATTTGACGGACGGAAAAATTTCTGCCGTCCGGTCAAAAATTTTTTCGCCGCCGTTTTAATTGATTGGCAAATTGACCGGGCTTGTGTTATAATTGTCAAAAAATTTTGTCATTGTTATTTTTTTGGGGGAGGAAGTCGGATGTTGAGCGATAAAGATTTGAAAAAGTTGGCAAACGGCAGTGATATTCGCGGTGTTGCAGTCGAAGGTATAGCCGACGAGCCGGTAACTTTGACGATTGAGGCGGCAAACCGGATTGCCGCCGGTTTTGTAAAATTCCTTGCCGGACGCAGAGAAAAATCTCCGGTTGATTTGAAAATTGCGGTCGGCACCGATTCAAGAATTTCCGCACCGCAAATAAAATCGGCGGTCATTGATGCGTTGAGTTCGCAAGGCGTTTCCGTTCTCGACTGCGGCATGGCCTCAACTCCCGCCATGTTTATGTCGATTATTTTCCCGGAAACTTCTGCAGACGGTTCAATTATGATTACGGCAAGCCACCTTCCCTTCAACAGAAACGGCTTGAAATTTTTCACAAAGACCGGCGGCGTGGAACATGACGACATCACGGAAATTTTGGATTTCGCGGCGGAGACGGAAGAAAATCACAACCGCTCCGGCAAAGTCGAAGAATTTAATTTAATCGACCTTTACGCCGAAAACCTTGTCAAAAAAATTCGCAAAGCAATAAATGCCGGCGACAAGCCGCTTGAGAAAATGCACATTGTCGTTGACGCGGGCAACGGTGCGGGCGGATTTTTTGCGGAGAAAGTTTTAAAGCCTCTCGGTGCGGATATTTCCGGCAGTCAATTTTTAAATCCGGACGGAAACTTCCCGAATCACATTCCCAACCCGGAGGACAAGGACGCGATGGCATCGATCAAAAAGGCGGTTCTCGACAATAAAGCCGACATCGGTTTGATTTTCGATACCGACGTTGACAGAATGGGAGCGGTTTTGAGTGACGGCGAGGACATAAACAGAAATTCTTTGATCGCCATGATTTCCGCAATTTTGGCGGAAGAATATCCGCACGGCACAATCGTCACCGACTCCGTCACTTCCGACGAACTCACCGAGTTTTTGGAGAAGGTTTTGAATCTCCATCACATTCGTTACATGAGAGGTTACAGGAATGTTATAAACAAATGTATCGAATTAAATTCAGCCGGCATAAATTCTCCGCTTGCAATAGAAACTTCCGGACACGGTGCATTAAGCGAAAATTATTATTTGGACGACGGAGCTTATTTGGCTGTCAAACTTATAATTGCCGCCGCGAAACTTTCAAAGGAAGGCAAGACTTTGGCGGGCTTGATTGAAAAGTTGCGTCACCCTGCGGAGGCCGCCGAATACAGATTCAAAATTTCCGGCGTGGAAAATTTCCGGGCTTACGGCAACAATGTTTTGGAAACTTTTGAAAACAGAGCCATTGAAAACGGTATAGAAATTGCAAAGCCGTCTTTTGAGGGTGTGCGTCTTGTTTTCGCTGACGGTTGGGCACTTTTGCGAATGTCCCTGCACGATCCGAAAATGCCGCTCAATATTGAGAGCAGTGAAAAGGGCGGCGTGAAAAAGATTGCCGCGAAAATAAAAGATATGCTCGAAGGTTTCGACGCACTCGATTTGAACATTCTCGACAAATGATTTTTGTGAAATGTTGTTTTCGGGACAACGAAAAAAGGAATCGGCAAAAATTTTTTCGCCGGTTCCTTTTAAATTTATTTTTTCATTCCTCAAAAAATTTTTTTTACGCAAGAATTTTTGAAAGTCTGATGAGTTCCGGATTGAGTTTCTTTTTGTTGTTGACGGCATCGTGCAGATTTATCGAAACGACATGCCCGCGATCGAAACCGAAAACTATATCGGAAAGACCGGAGATTAAAGCAAGTGCCGCATGTTCACCGAGTTTGCTGGCGTTTACGCGGTCAATGACGGAAGGAGAGCCGCCGCGTTGAATGTGACCGAGTTTTGAAACGCGGGTATCACGTCCGGTTTTTTCCATGATAGCCTTTCCGACTTCGTAACCTTTGCCGGCACCTTCGGCAACCACAACCAAAATATAACGCTTGCCCTTATCATACTGTTCTTTCATATCTGCACAAATTTCGTCCAAGTCGTACTCTTCTTCCGGCACGAGGATATATTCCGCACCGCCGGAAATTCCGGTTACCATTGCAAGCCAACCGCTGTTTCTTCCCATAACTTCAAGGACAATTATACGACGGTGAGCGGAGGCGGTGTCGCGGAGTTTGTTTATTGCGTCGATTATGGTATTTGCCGCAGTGTCACAGCCGATGGTGTATTCCGAACCCCAAACGTCGTTATCAATCGTTCCCGGCAAGCCGACAATCGGAATACCGGTTTCTTGGCTCAAAATCGACGCACCGCGTAAACTTCCGTCGCCGCCGATTACGACCAATCCCTGTATTCCGCGATCCACGAGATTTTTGTATCCGAGCATACGCCCTTCCGGAGTATTGAAACGCTTGCAACGGGCAGTCCCCAAAAATGTGCCGCCGCGTTGAATTATGTCGCTGACATCTTTCGATTGCATTTCAAACATTTCCCCGTCCAGCATACCGTGATAGCCGCCGCGAATACCCCAAACTTTTACGCCCTGATGAAGTGCCGTCCGAGTAACGGCACGAATTGCCGCATTCATTCCGGGACTGTCGCCGCCGGATGTCATTACCGCGATAGTTTTAAGCATACTCGAATCCTCCCCTGCCG